>NZ_JBHWIE010000088.1:0-26293 GCF_042732085.1 Actinosynnema sp. NPDC059797 | reverse complement strand
CTCCCACCCGGCGTGTCCTCCAGTCGGGCATCGCGAGTCGTACGTTCAGGACCCGCGAGTCGTACGTTCGGGACCCGCGAGTTCAGCGTTCAGGACGCCCGAGTGTTGAACCCGGGGGGTCTGGGCGTACGACACGCGCGGGCTGGGCGTACGACACGCGCGAGCTGGGCGTACGACTCGCGCGGGTCAGGTCAGGTCGGCGGCCAGGCGCAGGGCGTCGAAGCTGATCTTCTTCATCAGGTGGTTGTGCTCGGTCTCGTTGGGGCCGTGCTTCGCCGTGTCCGACTCGATGATGATCACTTCGCGGTCGCGCTGGTCGGAGGCGTAGCCGCCGTTGCCCAGGGTGGTCATGCCGGGCACCTCGACCGCGCCGTCCTTGATCAGGTCGTTCACGTTGCCGGTGCCGTTGCGGTTGGTCAGGTCCTTGAGGGCGGCGGCGTCCTCCGCCGTCTTCATGCGGACCACTGACACGGACGTGTAGACGGTCGCCCCATCGGGGGTGGTGGTCGTATACAGGGCGCGAGTCAGCTGCTGGCACGGCGTCTTCGTCAGGAACGTCCTGGTCTCCCCGTACGCGTGGGACGCGCAGTCGCTGTCCCGCAGCGGCTCCGGCACCTGCGGTGACTTCGTGAAAGCGAACTGCCCGGCGGGCGTCGACGTCGTGGTCGGCGTCGTCGTGGTCTCCCCGCTGGGCTTCACCAGCAGCCACACCAGGCCGGACAACACCGCCACGCCGAGCAGCCCCACCCCCTTGAGCACGAGGCCGCGCCGGCTGCGGTCCGGCGGTGGTGGCGGGGGCGGAGCGGTGCTCATCAGCGAGTCAAGCTGCCCGATCTCGGCGCGCCACAGCGGCGCGGTGTCCGAGGGCCGGATCGGCTGGATCCGCTGCGTCACCTCTTCAGGTGATTCGGGAGGAACCGACACAAAGACCCACGGTAACGGACGCCACTCAGCGCAGCGCTTCGAGCACCAGTTCGACGTCGGCCGCCTCGTTGTAGAGGTGGAACGCCAGCCGGACCCGTCCCGCGCGCACGCCGGACCGCACGCCCGCCGCCGCCAGCCGGCCCACCGCCCCGGCGGGCAGGTCGAGCGACACGATCGCGCTCCCGCGCGCCGGCAGGCCCAACCCGGCCAGCAGGGAGTCGGCCAGCCCCACGGCGTGGTCGCGCACGGCGGCCAGGTCGAGCGACGCCAGGTAGGGCAGCGCCACCGCCGCCCCGACCTGCGACAACCACACCGGCGACAGGTCGAGCCGGCGCGCGTCCGGCGCGAGCCGCAGCGGCAACCCGTAGACCGTGCTCCACGGCTCGTCACCGGCGTACCAGTTCGCCGCCACCGGCACGGTCCGCTCCAGCGCGCCCGGCGAGCACGCCAGCCACGCGCACCCGCGCGGCGACATCAGGAACTTGTACCCGACCGCCACCACCCAGTCCGCCCACCCGAGGTCCAGCGGCAGCCACCCGACGGCCTGCGAGGCGTCCAGCAGCACCGGCACCCCGGCCGCGCGCAGCCCGTCCAGGTCGACGAGCCGCCCGTCCGCCGACTGCACCACGCTCACCGCGACCAGGTCGTGCCCGCCGGCGGCGGCCGGGACCTCCTCCAGGTCCACCTCGACCACGCGCAGCCCCCGGGCCGCGAACGGGAAGGTCAGGCTGGTGAACTCACCGCGCGCCACCAGCACCGACGCGCCCTCGGGCAGGGACGCCGCGACCAGCGACACCAGTTGCGACGCCGACGCGCCCGAGGCCACGCGCCCCGCGGGCACGCCGACCAGCCGGCCGAACGCCTCCCGCGCCGCCGCGACCGACGCGTCCGCCGCGCCGGGCCCGTCCTGCCCGCTCGCCCACCGCGCCGCGGCGGCGGCCACGGCGGCGGCGACCGGCGCGGGCGGCACGCCGGTGCTCGCGGTGTTCAGGTAGCCGGGGGGTACGTCGAAGGTCGTGCCGAAGGCGGAGCGCATGGGGTCATCACACCGCCCGCAGCGACCCGCCGTCCAAGGACTTCTTGCGCCGGGCGTAGACCTGCTTGCGGGTGCGGGCGACCACGTCGCCGGCTTCGTCCACCACGTCGGCGGTGAACCACACCAGCGCCTTGCCGCCGTCCGCCGCCAGCGACCTGACCTCGTCCACCTGCTCCTCGGTCAGCCGGAACTCCGCGTGCACGGTGCCGCGCCCCGGCTTGACGAACTCGATCTCGCCGGCCTTGTCCCACACCACGTGGTCGCGCCGCAGGTGGTGCAGCAGCAGGAGCATCCAGAACGGGTCGGTCATCGCGAACAGCGAGCCGCCGAAGTGGGTGCCCACGTAGTTGCGGTTCCACGGCCGCATGCGCAGCCGCACCTTCGCGTAGCGGTAGTCGTCGGACAACTCGACCACGCGGATGCCCGCGAACAGGAACGGCGGCCACAGGTTCATGCCCAGGCGGAGACGCGATGCCTTCATGGGCGACATGTTACCCATGGGTAATTTCAGTACAGGGTGATGACGTTCCGGTTCACCCTCGCCGCCGCGTCCGAGCACAGGAACGCGATCACGCCCGCCGGGTCCTCGGGCTTCGACACGTCGTGCGCGGCGCGCACCGCGTCGTTCACCCAGCCGGTGTCGACGACGCCCGGCTTGACCACGTTCGCCGTGACGCCGTGCGGCCACAGCTCGTGCGCCGCCGCCAGCGTGTAGTTGTCCATCGCCGCCTTGGCCGCGCCGTAGGACACCTCGCTGGGGAACCCGTGCGGCCCGCCCGAGGTCAGCCCGACGACGCGACCCCAGTTGCCGCCGCGCGCGATGTGCCGCCGGGCGAACTCGGCGATCATCAGCGCGCTCGCCCGCGCGTCGACGGCGAACTGCGCGTCGAACGTCTGGGCCGTCACCCCGCGCAGCACCCGGCCGAACTGGTCGGTCTCGGTCGCCAGGAACGTGTCCTGCACCCAGGACGAGGCGTTGTTGACCAGGATGTCCACCGGCCCGAAGACCTGCTCGGCGAGGTCGAACAGGCGCGCGGGCGTGCCGACGTCCGCCAGGTCGGCCTCGACGGCGTGCGCCCGGCCACCCGCCTCGGTGATCGCGGCCACGACCTCCTCCGCGCCGGACTCGCGCGCGGTGAAGTAGGCGTTCGGCAGGCTGGGGTCCGGCGCGGGCACGAACCGCAGGTAGGTGACGAGCACCTGGACGCCCTGGGCCGCCAGCGCCCTGGCCGTCGCGGCGCCGATGCCCTGGTTGCCCCCGGTGACGATGGCGGTGTGGATCACGTGGGGCATCGTGCCGGATCACCGCGCGCGGGCGCACCGCCTTTAACGGCAGAATGCGCGTCGTGCGCAGCGAAGAGATCGAGATCCGCACCGGCTCCGAAGAGGTCGTCCTCGACCTGACCCGCCACTGCGAGGACTTCCTCGGCGACGTGGACGGTGACGGCCTGCTGCACGTCTGGGTGCCGCACGCCACGGCCGGCATCGCGGTGCTGGAGACCGGCGCGGGCAGCGACGACGACCTGCTGGCCGCGCTGAAGGACCTCCTGCCCGCGGACAACCGCTGGCGGCACCGCCACGGGACGCCCGGCCACGGCCGCGACCACGTGCTCCCCGCGCTGGTGCCGCCGCACGCGACGATCCCGGTGCTAGGCGGTGTGCTCGCGCTGGGCACCTGGCAGTCGGTCTGCCTCGTGGACACCAACGTCGACAACCCGGTCCGGAAGGTCAGGCTGAGCTTCCTCCCCGGCTAGCCGGCCGGCCGCCGGGCGCGCGGCGCCCTCCCCGGCCCGCCGCCCGCCGGGCCACAGCAGCACCACCAGCCCGACCGCGGCCAGCGCGGCGGGCACCCACAGTTGGCCGGCGGCCGGCTCCCCGCCCTGGAGCAGCGCGCGCAGCCCCTCGGTGGTGAACCTGAACGGCGTCCACGACCACAGCAGCGCCCGGTACGCGGGGTCGAGCAGCTCGGGCGCCTGGCCCGCGACCGCGGGCGCCACCAGGTACAGCGGCGCGAGCACGGCCATCGCCCGCAGCCCGAGCAGCCGCAGCAGCGCGCCCTGGACCAGGGCGAACGCCGCGCCGACCAGTGCCAGGTAGCCGAGCACGCGCCACCCCAGCGGCAGGGACGGGTCCCACAGCGCGAACAGGCCCGCCACCACGCCGACGCCCAGCGCGGTGGCCGCGGCGACACCCACCAGCCGGCTCGTCGCGTCCGGCCGGCGCACGAGCCGCGTGAACGCCGCCCCGGCGACCAGCCCGCCGATCCACAGCAGCGCGCTCGCCGCCAACGGCGCGGTCCGCCCGGCCGCCGACGCCGGGTCGAGCACCACCACCCTCGCCGGGAGCCCGGCGCCCTGCGCGACACCGCTCAGGACCTGCTGCGCGACCTGCGTGCCGGACGGGTTCACCGCGCCGGACAGCACGACGGTCGCGCCGCCGGGCGCGAGTTCGAGCACGCCGTAGACCTCCTGGCGGGACAGCAGGTCGCGGGTCCGGTCGGGCGTGGACACCCGCCACGCGACCTCCTCCGACACCGCGCCGGCCAGCTCGTCGGCAACCCCGCGCAACTGCGGCGGGGCGTCGGCCCCGACCGCGACCGCGAGCGGCACCCCGTCCGGGTGCGCCGTCGCCTGGACGCCGAAGGTCAGCAGGCCGAGCAGGAAGGCGACGAGCGCGCCGATGACAGCTGTTGCCATCGCGATGACAACAGGCGGTCGGTTGTCATCGGGCAGTCGACCGGCAGCCGATGGCGGACTGACGGCGAGTGGAGGGCTGACAGCGGGTGGAGGGCTGTCAGCGGGTGGTCGGTCGTTCGAGGCGGCCATGGCCCCTCCCTCTTGTTCATCATGTGTTGAATTTGAGGTTACGAGCCGGCCGAGGCGTAAGTCAACGCGTGCTGAATTAGGCCGGACCACTCGATCGGCGGATCCGGCGAGGTACGGTTTGCCGGTGACTTACCCAGGTGACGGGCAGACCGGCTGGGACGGCCGGCCCAACCAGGGCCAGCCCAACCAGGGCGGCTGGGGACCTCAGGGACCGGGAGGCCAACCGCAGCCGGGCCTCGGCGGGCCCGAGCAGGGCTACGGCCAACCCGGTTACGGCCAACCCGGTTACGGCGGGCCGGAGCAGGTCCACGGGCAACCCGACCACGGTCAGCAGGGCTACGGTCAGCAAGGTCCCGGCCAGCACGCTCCCGGCCAGCAAGGTCCCGCGCAGGCCGGGTACGGCCAGCAGGGTCCCGGTCAGCCCGGTTATGAGCAGCCCGGTTACGGGCAGCCCGGGTACGGCCAGCCGGGTTACGGCGGGCCCGAGCAGGGCTACGGGCAGCAGAACTACGGCGGGTCCTACGGCGGCCTCGGCGTGTTCTCCGGCGGCGAGGAGCCGCCGCGGAAGGACAAGACCAAGCTCTGGCTGGTCATCGGCGCGGTCGTGGTGCTGCTCGCCGCCGGCGGCCTCACCGCGTTCCTGGTGACCAAGGACGACGACCCGGCGCCGATCGCCCAGAGCACCGGCAACCAGCCGCCCCCCACGTCCTCGAGCAGCCGCAGGCCGACGACCACCACCACCGAGCCGACCGACGAGAGCGCGAGCTGCGACCCCGTCAAGGCCGGCTGGAACTGCCTGCCGGTCCCCGCGCTGTCCTACAGCTACGACGTGCCCAGGGGCTGGTCGCCCCGGTCCGGGAGCGCGTCGGTCGAGGGCATGGTCGACGTGCGGCTGACCGGCCTGTCCCTCGTCGACGCCTACGACTGCGGCGACGGCGGCTTCACCCGGGGCGGCGCGGGCGGCGTGATCGTGCCGCAGACCGACCTGACCGCCGTGGCCAAGGACTTCGCCCAGAAGCTCGGCACCCAGTTCTACCGCTCCGCGCCGCAGTCGGACGTCAAGGTCGGCGAGCCCAAGGCCGTCAAGCTGGGCGACATCGAGGGCGTCCAGGTCGACGCCACCATCACCACCTCCGGCGACGAGTGCCTGGCCACCAAGGGCATGGTCAAGGTCCTGGTCCTCAAGGGCGACCGCGGCTACCACGTGTTCTTCGCCAACGGCGACCTGGAGGGCGGGCCCGCCCAGCCGAAGCCGGTCGCCGAGGCCGACCTCCAGGCCATGGTCGACTCCGTGCGGCCGCTGGGGCGATGAGCTACTCCGGGCTGGGCGTGTACCAGCCGCAACCGCCGCCGCGGCGGCCGAACCGGGCGCCGCTGTGGATCGCGCTCTCCGTCGTCGGCGTGCTCGCGGTCGGCGGCGCGGCGGCGTTCGCGCTGCTCGGCGACGAGGACGGGCGGGCCACCCCGACCACGCCACCCTCGTCGAGCGCGCCCGAACCGGGCTGGCTGGTGGTGGAGGACGACCAGGCGGGCGTGCGCTACGAGCTGCCGCCCTCCTGGGAGCGCTCCGGCAAGGGCTCGGTGGGGCGCATGCGCGTCACCGAGTCGCACGTGTCCCGGCCGTTCCGGTGCCAGGGGCGGAACATGATCCAGGCCCAGTCGGTGTCCGGGTCGCTCGCCGGCGACCCCGAGGAGGTCGCGGGCGAGGTGGTGACCCGGCTGGCCGAGAACGGCTACACGGTCGACGGCACGCCGCCGGAGGTCGGCGAGCCGCGCGTCGAGACCTCGTCGGACGAGCGGGTCGTGCTCAGCGTCGAGGTGACGCCCCGGGCCGCCAACGCCTGCTACGCGCCGAAGGCGACGATCACCGCGGTGGCGCTGCGCGACGGCGCCAGGACGTCCGTCTTCGCCGTCAACGTCGCCCGGGGCGGCCCGCACGTCGCGCAGGGCCCGTCCGAGGACGACGTGCGGCGCATCCTGGGGAGCGTGCGGTTGCCGTGAACACCCTCGTGCTGTGGGACATCGACCGCACGTTGGTCGACGCCGGCCGGATCGGGGTCGACTGGTACCGCGCGGCGCTGCGCGCGGCGGCCGGGCTGGACCTGGCGCGCACGCCGCCGTTCGGCGGGCGCACGGAGCGCTGGATCACCCTGGAGCTGCTGAGCCTGCACGACCTCGTGCCCACCGAGGAGCTGGTGGCGCGGATGCACGTCGAGCTGGTCGCGGCCGCCACCCGGGAGCACGCGCTGCTGCCCGACCGCGGCCGGGCCCTGCCCGGCGCGCGGGCCGCGGTGGAGGCGCTGGCGCGGCGGGACGACGTGGTGCAGTCCCTGGTGACCGGGAACCTGCCCGAGATCGCCCGGTTCAAGCTGGCCGCGTTCGGCCTGGACGAGCACCTGGACTTCGAGATCGGCGGCTACGGGCAGCTCTCCGAGCACCGGCCCGAGCTGGTGCTGGAGGCGGTGCGGCTGGCCACGGCCAAGCACGCCCGCGAGTTCCGGACCGTGGTGGTCGGCGACACGCCGCACGACGTGGAGGCCGCGCTGAGCCACGACGCCGTCGCGGTCGGCGTGGCGACGGGCCGCAGCAGCGCCGAGGAGCTGCGGGAGGCGGGCGCGCACACCGTGCTCGCCGACCTGTCCGACACGGAGGCCGTGCTGGCCGCCGTGCTCGCCACCTGATCGAGTTCACCCTCGGGGGTGAGGCGTCGTTCGGCACGATGAGTGAGGTGTGGCGACGCGTTGCGCCCAAGGCGCTGATCGCGGCCGGCCTGCTCCAAGGCGTGCTGCCCCACGTGGCCGTGCAGCTCGACGTGCTGGCCCGGGCGGGCCTGGGCGGCTGGCCGCCGGTCGTGCTGCTGGTGGCCGCGGGGCTGTGGTGGGAGCTGCGGCGGCGGCGCGAGCCCGCCGGGGAACCGCCGCCCGAGGACGTGACGCGCGTCCGGCGGGCGCTCGTGCGGGCCGTGCGGGCCGACTGGGTCACCGGTGTGCTCGACCGCTCGCTGGCGGCCGTCGCCCGGGTCGAAGTGCCGCTGACGTCCCGTCCCGAGCAGGTCGACCACCCGTGGGGCGCGCTGCTCTCGCCCGTCGGCGCGGCGGGCACGCCCCTGGGCGCGGGCACGACGCTGACCGACGTGCACGACCGCACCCGCGGCGGGCTCCTGCTGCTGGGTCCGCCCGGCGCGGGCAAGACCACGGCGCTGCTCGGACTCGCCCGCGACCTGCTCGACCGCGCCGAGCGCGACGAGTCGCTGCCGACACCGGTGGTCTTCCACCTCTCCTCGTGGGCCGACCGGCACCCGTGCCTGGCCGACTGGCTGGTGGACGAGCTGGTCAAGCGCTACGGGACGCCCAAGGCGGTGGCCCGGCACCTGGTCGGCGCGGGCGCGGTGCTGCCCCTGCTGGACGGCTTGGACGAGGTGGACCCGGCCCGGCGCGAGGACTGCGCGGCGGCGATCAACGCCTGGCACGCCGAGCACGGCGGGCCGCCGGTGGTGGTGTGCGGCCGGACCGCCGACTACGAGCGGCTGGGCACGCGGCTGTCGCTGGGCGCGGCCGTGGCGCTGGAGCCGCTGGGCCGCGAGGCCGTGGCCGCGCACCTGCGGGCGGCGGGCCGCCCCCTGGCGGGCCTGCGCTCGGTGCTGCGGCAGGACGAGGCGCTGCGGGACCTGCTCACCACGCCGCTGATGCTCGGCGTCTTCACCCTGGCCTACGCGAACGTGCCCGCGGCCCGGATCAGGGCCGGGCGCGGGCCGCTGGGCGACTACGTGGAGGCGATGCTCGCCCGGCCGCGGTCGGGGCTGGCGCCCAGGAGGTTCACGCCCGAGCGGACGAAGCACCACCTGGCCTGGCTGGCGACCGAGATGGACCGGCGCCACCAGAGCGTGTTCTACCCGGACTGGGTGCAGGTGTCCTGGCTGCCGACGCGCCGGCTGCGCCTGCTCGCCCGGCTGCGGCCGGCCCTCGTGGTGGGCTTCGGCACGACCGCGGGGGCCGTGGCGCTCCGGTTCCTGGTGGACCGCCTCGTCGCGGACGGCTACGAGCCGGTGCTCTGGCACCACCTGTCGTTGACGCCAGTGTGGCTCCCCCTGGGCGTCGTCGCGGCGCTCGTCACGGGGCTCGGGTCGATCAAGCCGGTCAACCGCTGCCGGCGGCGGGCGCTGGTGCCGGTGCTGCGGAGGCTGCTGCTGGGCGGGATCGCGGGGGCGGCCGTCGCGCTCGCCCTGGCGGAGCACGCGCCCTGGCACACCGCGCGCGGGCCGGGCACCGCGGTCGGCCTGGCGGCCTACGCGGGGATCGCGGTGTGCGGCGGGATCGCCGGGGCCGCGGTGAACCTGCCGGTCGACGTGCGCCGCCGGGCGGCGGGGTGGTCGTGGCGGAACGCCCGGTGCGCCTGCGCGGCGGGCGTGGCGGGCGCCGCGACCCTGACCTCCGTGACGGCCTTCACCGCGAACCCCGCGCTGGTCCTGGTGATGATGTTCGCCCCCTTCGGGCTGATCGGCTGGGCGCTGGCGCAGGCCCGCCCCGTCGCCGACCCGGCACCCGCCGTCCCCGGCGCGGCCATGTCCCGGACCCGCGACCAGGCCCTCGTGATGGGCGCTGTGGTCGTCGCGGCGGGGTTGCTCGTGCCGCTGCTCGTCCAGGTGGTCAAGCACCTGCTCGGCGAGCCGTTCTCCGTGCCGGTGAGCGGCACGCTGGTCGTCCTCGTCACGTGGGGCGGGTGGCTGACCGCCCTGGGCCTGGGCCTGGGCGACCACCTGCGGCACCGGTCGGTGCTGCGGGCGCTCGCGGCGCGCGGCGACCTGCCCGCCGACCTGCCGGGTTTCCTCGACCACGCGGACAGCCACGTCCTGCTGCGCCGCACCGGCGGCGGGTACGCGTTCGCGCACCGGGCGTTCCTGGACCACTTCGCGGAGAAGGGCCCCGCGGCGCCGGTCCGCGAGGCCCTTCCCGTGTGAACCGCCCCCGGCCGAACAGCTCCCGGCCGAACAGCTCCGATCAGCCGCGCACGAGCTCCACGAGGTGCGCCACCGCGTCGTCGACCGGGACCTCGACCCGCTCGCCCGAGCGGCGGTCCTTGACCTCGACGAGGCCACCGGCCAGGCCACGGCCCACCACCACGATGGTCGGCGTGCCCACCAGCTCGGCGTCGGCGAACTTCACCCCCGGGCTGGCCTTGCGGTCGTCCAGCAGCACGTCGAGCCCCGCCGCGGACAGCTCGCCCGCCAGCTTCTCGCCGCCCGCGAGCAGCGCCTCGTCCTTGCCCGCCACGACCACGTGCACGTCGAACGGCGCGACGTTGCGGGGCCAGATCAGGCCGCGCTCGTCGTGGCTCTGCTCGGCGATCACGGCGACCAGGCGGGACACGCCGATGCCGTAGGAGCCCATGGTGATCCGGACGGGCTTGCCGTCCGGGCCCAGGGCGTCCAGCCCGAACGCGTCGGAGTACTTGCGGCCCAGCTGGAAGATGTGCCCGATCTCGATGCCGCGCGCCGCGACCAGCACGCCCCGGCCGTCCGGCGACGGGTCGCCCTCGCGCACGTCGGCCACGTCGATCACGCCGTCGGGGGTGAAGTCGCGGCCGGCGACCAGGTCCACCACGTGGTGGTCGGCCTTGTCCGCGCCGGTCACCCACGCCGTGCCGCGCACCACGCGCGGGTCGACCAGGTAGCGCACGCCGTTGGCCTGGATCGCGCCCGGACCGATGTAGCCCTTCACCAGGAACGGGTTGCGGGCGAAGTCGGCCTCCTCCAGCATCGCCACCTCGGCGGGCGCGACGGCGGCCTCCAGGCGCTTGAGGTCGACCTCGCGGTCGCCCGGCACGCCGATGGCCAGCAGCGTCCACTCCCGCTCACCCGGCGCCTGCGTCTTGACCAGGACGTTCTTGAGGGTGTCGGCGGCGGTGAAGGTGCGGCCGAGGCCGGCCGCGTTGAGGAAGTCGACCAGCGTCGCGATGGTGGGCGTGTTCGGCGTGTGGTGCACCTGCGCCGCGGGCTTGTCCTCGACGGGCTGCTCGGCGGGCGCGGGCGTGGCGACCGCCTCGACGTTGGCCGCGTAGTCGGACTCCGTGCTGCGCACGAAGGTGTCCTCGCCGGTCTCCGCGACGGCCAGGAACTCCTCCGAGGCCGAGCCGCCCATCGCGCCGGACGTGGCGGAGACGATCACGTACTCCAGGCCGAGCCGGTCGAAGATGCGGATGTAGGCCTCGCGGTGCAGCCGGTAGGACTCGGCCAGGCCCTCGTCGGCGAGGTCGAAGGAGTAGGAGTCCTTCATGACGAACTCGCGGCCGCGCAGGATGCCCGCGCGGGGGCGCGCCTCGTCCCGGTACTTGGTCTGGATCTGGTACAGCGTGACCGGGTAGTCCTTGTAGGAGGAGAACTCGCCCTTCACGGTGAGCGCGAACAGCTCCTCGTGGGTGGGGCCGAGCAGGTAGTCGGCGCCCTTGCGGTCCTTGAGGCGGAACAGGTTGGGGCCGTACTCGGTCCACCTGTTCGTGGCCTCGTAGGGCTCCCTCGGCAGCAGCGCGGGGAACTGGATCTCCTGCGCGCCGATGGCGTCCATCTCCTCGCGCACGACCCGCTCGACGTTGCGCAGCACCCGCAGGCCCAGCGGCAGCCACGAGTACCCGCCCGGCGCGACGCGGCGCACGTAGCCGGCGCGGACCAGCAGCTTGTGGCTGGGGACCTCGGCGTCGGCCGGGTCCTCGCGCAGGGTGCGCAGGAACAGCGACGACATCCTGGTGATCACGGTGGGTGCTCCTCGTGGCGCGGGTTTGGCGGCAAGGGTAGTGAACGCGGGCCGGTCCGCGCTCCCGGGTTCCGCGGGCGACGTCGGCGAGCACCGGCGTTGTCGGTGCCCGGGGCTACCGTCCGCGCATGACCATCGAGATCGGCATGATCACCTTCGACACCGCGGACCCGGCTCCGCTGGTGGGCTTCTGGACCGAGGCGCTGGGCACGACCGTGCTGGAGGACCACGGCGACTTCGTCATCCTGGCGCCGGCCACGGAGGGCGGCGTGCACCTGGCGTTCCAGCGGGTCGAGGACCCCACCCCGGGCAAGAACCGGGTGCACTTCGACGCGCACGTGACCGACCTGGACACCGAGGTGAAGCGCCTGGTGGAGCTGGGCGCGGCGGAGGTGGAGCGGCACTCGCAGGAGGGCCTGACCTGGCAGGTGCTGGCCGACCCGGACGGCAACCGGTTCTGCCTCGCCCAGTCCGGCTGACCCCGCTCGCGTCGCGTGGTGGCGGGCGGTCCGCCACCATGCGGAGCAGGCGATCGAGGGACGGAGCGCGGACTTGAGGTTGATGACCTGGAACCTGTGGGGGCGCTTCGGGCCGTGGCGGGAGCGCGAGGCCGCCATCATCGACACGCTGCGGGTCGTGGACCCGGACGTCCTGGCGATCCAGGAGGTGTGGGCGGCGGCGGACGGCACGTCGCAGCTCCGGGTCGTCGCGGACGCGCTCGGGATGCACAGCGCGGGCTGGACCCAGCCGCTCGGCGACACGGGGCTCGAACAGGGCAACGCGGTGCTGAGCCGGTGGCCCATCAGCCGGTGGCGCGCCCTCACCCTCAACGCCGACCCGCTCGACCCGCGCTCGGCGGTGGTGGCCGACGTCGAGACGCCGCGGGGCGCGATGCCGGTCGTCAGCACGCACCTGTCGTGGCGGCCGGAAGAGGGCGGGGCGCGCCTGCGGCAGGTGCGCCTGATCCGGGAGCACCTGTGGACGCGGGAGCCGGCCGCGCTGCCGCCGGTCGTCATGGGCGACCTGAACGCCGAGCCGACGTCCGACGAGCTGCGCGCGTTCACCGGGCTGCGGGCCGACGAACCGCCGGGACCGGTGTTCGTGGACTGCTGGGAGCAGGTCCGCAGCGGCCAGCCCGGGTACACGTGGGACCACGCCAACCCCTACGCCGCGTGCACGCCGTGGCCGCGCCGCAGGCTCGACTACGTGCTCATCGGCCTGCCCGACCTGGGGCTGGTGCGGGAGCGGCGGATGGGGTGGTTCGAGGTGGACAGCTGCGAGCTGGCCGGGGTGTCGGCGGTGCGCGGCACGGTGCCGTCCGACCACTACGCCGTGGTGACCCGGCTGAAGGTGCTGCCCGACCCGCCGCACTAGGCTTGCCCGTCGTGCTCGTACTGCTGCCACCGTCGGAGACCAAGGCCGAGGGCGGGTCCGGCGCGCCGCTCGACCTCGACCTGCTGTCGCACCCGGAGCTGAACCCGGTGCGCGGCAAGCTGGTCGACGCGCTGGTCGACCTCGCCGCCGACGTGCCCGCCAGCCTGGCCGCGCTCGGGCTGTCCGAACGCCAGTCCGGTGAGGTGGCGCGCAACGCCGAGCTGCGCCGCTCCCCCACGCTGCCCGCGCTCGCCCGGTACACCGGGGTGCTCTACGACGCGCTGGCGTTGGAGTCGTTCACCAAGGCGGAGCGGGACCGGGCGTTCCGCCGGCTGGCCGTCGCGTCGGCGCTGTTCGGCCTGCTGGGCGGCGGTGACCCGGTGCCGGCGTACCGGCTGTCCGGCGGCAGCGCGCTGCCCGCCACCGGTCCGCTGACCGCGCTGTGGCGGCCGGTGCTGGAACCGGTGCTGGCCGGTGCCGACGACTTCGTGGTGGACCTGCGGTCGAGCCCTTACAACTCGCTCGCGCGGGTGCCGAGCGCGGTGGTGGTGCGCGTGGTGACCGAGGACGCGAAGGGGCGGCGGAACGCGGTCAGCCACTTCAACAAGGCGCACAAGGGGCGGCTCGCCCACGCGCTGGTGAAGTCGCGGGCCGAGCCCGGGGACCTCAAGGGGTTGGTGCGGGTCGCGACCAAGGCCGGGTTCCGGCTGGAGCCGACCGGGCCCCGCGCGGCCGACCTGGTGGTCTAGCGGGCGGGGCGCGGTCTTCCCGGCGCGGTCTTCCCGGCGAGGTCCCGCTTGCGCGGTGTGGCCGGCGCGGTTCCGCCTGCGCGATTCCGCCGACGCGGTTCAGCAACCGGTCGGCTGGACCGGGCGTGCCTCCAGCCGGGGCGCGCCGTGCCGTTCCGGCCGCGCCTCGGCGGCGTGCGGTCGGGCGGCGTGCAGTTCACCGCGCACCCTCGGCACGTCCCGGTCCTCCACGTCGTTGCTCCCGGCCAGGCGGGAGCCCAGGGACGGCTGCCCCCGGTGGTTGCGCTCCAGGCCGTAAACGACGAGCGCCACCACGGCCAGCGCGATCAGGATCGATGTCATGGCACCAACTGTGCGATGCACAAGAAGCTGCCACCATTGGCAGCAGTGCCGTTGTCCGTCAAAATCCTGCCAACTACCGTGGACCCATGCTGCGCACCGTTGCCGCCCTCGTCATCGACGGCCTCGCCCCGTTCGAGTTCGGCGTGCTCTGCGAGGTCTTCGGCATCGACCGCACCGAGGAGGGCGTGCCCCCGATCGAGTTCCGGGTCTGCGGCGAGCGCGCGGGCGTGCCGGTGCGCACCAACGTGGGCGCCTCCCTGACCCCCGACCACGGGCTCGACGCGGTGGAGGGCGCCGACCTGGTCGCCGTGTCCGCCGCGAAGATCCGCGACGAGTACCCGCCCGCCGTGCTGGACGCCCTGCGCCGGGCGCACGCCGCCGGCAGCACGCTGCTGTCGGTGTGCAGCGGCGCGTTCGCGCTCGGCGCGACCGGCCTGCTGGACGACCGCCGCTGCACCACGCACTGGCGGTACGCCGCCGACCTCGCCCGGCGCTTCCCCCGCGCCCGCGTCGACCCGGACGTGCTGTTCGTCGACGAGGGCGACATCGTCACCAGCGCGGGCACGGCCGCCGGCATCGACGCCTGCCTCCACCTGGTCCGCCGGGAACTGGGTTCGGCCGCCACCGCGGCCATCGCCCGCCGCATGGTCGTCGCGCCCCAGCGGGACGGCGGCCAGCGCCAGTTCATCGAGGCGCCCGCGCCGGCGCAGCGGGCCGACAGCCTCCAGCCCCTGCTGGCCTGGCTGGAGGAACGGCTCACCGACGAGCACACCGTGGCGAGCCTCGCCGAGCGCGCCACCATGTCCGAGCGCACGTTCGCCCGCCGCTTCGCCGCCGAGACCGGCACCACGCCGCACCGCTGGCTCACCACCCAGCGCGTGCTGCGGGCCCGGCGGCTGCTGGAGGAGACGGAGCTGACCGTGGAGGACGTCGCGCACCGCTGCGGGTTCGGCACGGCGGCGTTGCTGCGCCACCACTTCACCGCGGCGGTGGGGGTTTCGCCCAAGGACTACCGGCGGACCTTCGCGCTCCGGTGAGCGGCCAAACGCGTGACGGACCGCGACGACGTCTCACCTCGCGTGACGGCAGTGCCAGAATGGCCGCGTGAGCCCCGACACACCTGCCGACGCGGTCACCCCGGCGCTGCTCGACGACCACACGCGGGACTTGGAGGTCGACGCGCTCGACGCGCCCGAGGCGTTGAAGCGGGTCTGGTCGGGGCTGTGCGTGGCCCGGTCGCTCGGCCTCCGGCTGGCCCTGGTGGACCAGACGTGGCGCCGGCGGCAGGGCAACGCCGCGTCGGTGGAGCACCAGCTCGCCCGCGACCTCGGGACGACCGCCACGTTCGCGGACACCGCGCTGCGCCTGCCCGACGACCACGCGCCGCCGCCGCTGGCCCGCGACGAGGTGGACGGGGCGGTGGACGCGCTGGTGCGGTTCAGCGCCGCGGCCCGTCGCCGGATGCTCGCCAGCGCGCCGCTGGCGACCCAGTGGCACGACGAGCGCGTGCTGCGGCACGGCTCCAAGGTGATCGGCGAGCTGGCCGAGGCGTGGTTGGGCAACCGCGCCGCCTACCGCGTCGACCTGAGGTAGGGGACCCGGGGGAAAACCGGTTGCGCCCGCGACGGGCGGCCGGGCACCCTGTGCCGGAACGCGTGAAGCGCCGGCGGTGGAGACCGCGGCGGACCCGAGGAGGTGCCAGATGGCCATTGCCGTCCGGGACGTGGCACCGACCCGTCCGCTCGCCCCGCTCGCCTGACGCGACCGGCAACGCCGCGCGCCGGGTGGGGCGATCACCCCCTTCACCTGGAGCGATCACCAGTGCGCGAGCACGATCAGTACACCGATTTCGAAACCGATTTCGACCACGCCGACGACCTGCGCTGGCGGGCGAAGAAGGCCAAGCGCCAGTCCCACCGGGACGACGAGGTCGCGCCGGTCCGCCGCGGCCGGCTCACCGAGGAGGTCAAGGACCGCCTCGCCCAGATGCGGGAGGACGCGCAGGCCGCGGACGTCCCGCCCGAGGGCGACCGGTGGTCCACGTGGGGCGACGCCGACCAGGGACCCAAGCCGTACCCGTCGTGGTTGGTCACCGACCTGTCCGCGGTGGACCGCGAGCTGGGCGTGCTCAAGACCGGCAAGGAGGCGGACGTCTTCCTGCTGGAGCGCTCGACGCCCGGCACCGACCGGTCCTGCCTGCTGGCCGCCAAGCGGTACCGCAGCAACGACCACCGGATGTTCCACCGCGACGCGGGTTACCTGGAGGGGCGGCGGATGCGGCGCTCGCGCGAGATGCGGGCGATGGCCAACCGCAGCGCGTTCGGCCGCAACCTCATCGCCGAGCGGTGGGCGGTGGCCGAGTTCGCCGCGCTGACCCGGCTGTGGCAGCTCGGCGCGCCGGTGCCCTACCCGGTGCAGCGGGACGGCACCGAACTGCTGCTGGAGTTCGTCGGCGCGGACGGCGCCGCCGCGCCCCGGCTCGCGCAGCTCCGGCCGGGGCCGGACGAGCTGCTCGACCTGTGGCGGCAGCTCGTGGACGCGCTGGGCGTGATGGCCTCGGCGGGCCTGGCGCACGGCGACCTGTCCGCGTACAACCTGATGGTCCACGACGGGCGGCTGGTCGTGATCGACCTGCCGCAGGTGGTGGACCTGGTGGCCAACCCGCGCGGCCCGGAGTTCCTGGAGCGGGACGTGCGCAACATCACCGGGTGGTTCACCGGGCACGGCCTGCCGCCGGAGCTGGCCGAGCCGCAGGAAATCACCGAGGGGCTGCTCGACCAGGCCGGCCTGCGCTGACCGGCGCACCCGCGCCGGACGGCAGGTCGCGCACGGGTTCCGGGTCGGCACCGGCCCGGAGCCCGTGCGCGCCTCCCCGCTCCTTCTCACGGCGGGGCGGCGCGTCGGACCCGATCTCGTCGGGCAGGTCGAGCGCCGGGTGGGCGGCGCGGTGTTCCGCGGGTGCGCGCCCGAGTGGTGACCGCGCCCACCGCGGTGGCCCCCGCCAGCCCGTGAGCACTTCGTCAACTCGACCGGGCCGAAGCCTGGTGGAGCCCTTGCCACGTGCGCTCATGTGGTTTCCCGAAGTCGTCGGCGGCGCCCGCCCGACGGCCCGGTTCACCGCCCGTTCGGGCAGCCCGCCGAGCTGTGCGCGCCGGCCGGCCGGGTGATCAGCTACACTGGGTAGCGCACCGCCCGGTGGCGCCACGAAGCGCCCCAGGCCGCCAGAGTGGCCGGTGGTGCTCCCAACCACTATCGGCGCGACCGCGCGCCGGGCCCGTCCCCGCGATCGCGCCTGCTGACCCGCAGAGCAATCCGCCGAGACGTGCCGTGTCCCGGAGGTTTGTTTTGCCGCTTACGTCCCAAGGCCGTTCCGAGCGCCCGCAGTACCGCAAGCCCCGCAGCAGGCGCCCTGGCCAGGGCAACCGTCGTCCGACCCCCGTCGCGGAGCCGGCGACCACCGTTCCAGATCACGTCGAGAGCACCCTCCCCGAGGGCCCGCTGCCCTCCTTCGCCGAGCTGGGCCTGGCCGACGAGCTGCTGCGCGCCCTGGCCCAGGCGGGCATCACCGAGCCGTTCCCCATCCAGGCCGCCACGCTGCCGGACGCGCTGTCCGGGCGTGACCTCCTGGGTCGCGGCCAGACCGGCTCGGGCAAGACGCTCGCGTTCGGCCTGGCGCTGCTGTCCCGCCTGGCCGGTGGCCGGGCCAAGCCGCTCAAGCCGCGCGCGCTGGTGCTCGTGCCGACGCGCGAGCTGGCCATGCAGGTCGAGGAGGCCCTGTCGCCGTTCGCGCGCGCCCTGGGCCTGTGGTGCCGCACGGTCGTCGGCGGCACGTCGTTCCCCCGGCAGGTCGACGCGCTGCGCCGCGGCGTGGACCTGCTGATCGCCACGCCCGGTCGGCTGTCCGACCACGTGCGGCAGGGCACGGCCGACCTGTCCGAGGTCATGTTCACCGCGCTGGACGAGGCCGACCAGATGGCCGACATGGGCTTCATGCCGCAGGTGCGCGCCATCCTCGACCTGACCCCGCAGGACGGCCAGCGGCTGCTGTTCTCCGCGACGCTGGACGGCGACGTGGACAAGCTGGTCCGCCAGTACCTGCACGACCCGGTGGTCCACTCGGTCGCGCCGCCGACCGGCAGCGTCACCACCATGGAGCACCACCTGCTGTTCGTGTCCGCCGAGGACAAGCAGTCGGTGGTGACCGAGGTCGCCGCCCGCGAGGGCCGCACGATCATGTTCGTGCGCACCAAGCACCACGTGGACCGGCTGGCCAAGAAGCTGCGGTCGGTCGGCGTGCGGGCGGGCGCGCTGCACGGCGGCAAGGCGCAGAGCGCGCGCACGCGGGTGCTGGGCCAGTTCCGCGAGGGCGCCACGCCGGTGCTGATCGCCACGGACGTCGCCGCGCGCGGCATCCACGTGGACGACGTGAGCCTGGTCGTGCACGTGGACCCGCCCGCCGACCCGAAGGACTACCTGCACCGGGCGGGCCGCACCGCCCGCGCGGGCCAGTCGGGCACCGTGGTCACCCTGGTGACGCACGACCAGCGGCGCGCCGTCCAGGGCCTGACCGCCCGCGCCGGCATCCGGCCCGCGTCGACCAAGGTGCGCCCCGGTGACGAGGACCTGATCCGCATCACCGGCGCCCGGGTGCCCAGCGGCGTCCCGGTGGCCGAGCCCGAGGTCGTGCCGGTCCGGGGTCGCCGGACCGGTGGCGGTGCGGGCGCCGGTGGCGGCGGTCCGCGTCGCGGCGGCTTCCGCGCCGGTCGCTTCGACCGGGACCGCGACCGCTCGGGCGGTCGCCCGCGCCGGGTGGCGCAGCACTGACGTTCCACACGAACGAGTGAGCCGGCCGGTTCCCACCTCGCGGTGGGGACCGGCCGTTCGCCGTACCGGGTGCCGATTTTGCTAGGCTCGCGGGACCCAAGAGTTCTTCAGGGAGTTCGCGCTTTGTTGGTGGCGGAGGACGACGTCTCCGGGTGATACCCGGAACCACGACCGGCGGTGCCCGCGTTACGCGGTGGCGCCGCTACCGGTCGTGCTCCCGTCGTCCACCCTTCCACCGACGGGCGGTCGCCGCCCGCACCGCGCACGAGGGCTCCCACACGTGTCCAAGAACTCCGTCACCGCCACCAACCTGTCCTTCTCCTGGCCCGACGGCACGCCCGTCTTCCAGGACCTGTCCTTCACCGCCGGCCCCGGCCGCACCGGGCTGGTCGCGCCCAACGGCGCGGGCAAGAGCACGCTGCTCAAGCTCGTCGCGGGCGAGCTGACGCCCACCGCCGGCTCCGTCGTGGTCGACGGCGTGCTCGGCTACCTGCCGCAGTCGCTGCCGCTCACCGCCGACCTGACCGCGGCGGACGTGCTGGGCATCACCCCGGTCGTCCGCGCGCTGGCCGCCATCGAGTCCGGTGACGCGAGCGAGGAGAACTTCGCCGTGGTCGGCAACGACTGGGACGTCGAGGAGCGGGCCCGCGCCGAACTCGACCGGCTCGGCCTGGGCGACGTCGCGCTGGACCGGCGCCTGGGCACGCTCAGCGGCGGCCAGGTCGTCTCCCTGGGGCTCGCCGCCCAGTTGCTGAGGCGACCGGACGTGCTGCTGCTCGACGAGCCGACCAACAACCTCGACCGCGCGGCCCGCCGGCGGCTGGAGGCCGTGGTCGGCGACTGGCGCGGATGCCTGCTGCTGGTCAGCCACGACCGGTCGCTGCTCGACCGCGTGGACCGCGTCGCCGAGCTGGGCCCGGGGCAGCTCCGCCTGCACGGCGGCAACTTCTCCTCCTACGAGGCCGCCAAGCAGGCCTCGCGCGAGGTCGCGGAGAAGAACCTCCGCAACGCCGAGCAGGAGTTGAAGCGGGAGAAGCGCGAGATGCAGCAGGCCCGGGAACGGGCCGCCCGGCGCGCGAGCAGCGGTGCGCGCGGCGGCGCCGACATCCCGCGCATCGCGCAGGGCAACCTGAAGCGGTGGGCGCAGGCGTCCGCGGGCCGGGCGGAGGACGTGCACGCCCAGCGGGTGGACGCCGCCAGGGCCCGGCTCGACGAGGCCGACCGCGCCGCGCGCGAGGACCCCGTGATCGCGCTGTCCCTGCCGGGCACCGAGGTGCCCGCGGGCCGCACCGTGTTCCACGGCCAGAAGCTGCGCGTCGCCCACGGCGGGCGCGAGGTGTTCGCGGGCACGGGGGTGGACCTGGTCGTCCGCGGCCCGGAGCGGATTGCGCTCACCGGGCCCAACGGTGCGGGCAAGAGCACGCTGCTGCGCCTGGTCGCCGGGCTCCGGGAACCCGACAGCGGGGTGATGGCGCGGGCCGAGGGCCGGGTGGCGTACCTCTCGCAGCGGCTCGACCTGCTCGACCTCGACCGCGGCACCGCCGAGAACCTGCGGTCGGCCGCGCCGGGGCTGTCGGACTCGGAGGCGATGCACCTGCTGGCGCGGTTCCTGTTCCGGGGCGACCGCGCGCACCTCCCGGTCGGCGTGCTGTCGGGCGGCGAGCGGCTGCGGGCGACGCTGCTGTGCGTGCTGTGCGCCGAGCCCGCGCCGCAGTTGCTGCTGCTGGACGAGCCGACCAACAACCTGGACCTCGTGAGCGTCGAACAACTGACCGGCGCGTTGAACGCTTACCGGGGGGCGTTCGTGGTGGTGAGCCACGACGACCGGTTCCTGGCGGAGATCGGGGTGCGGCGGTGGCTGCGCTTGGAGGACGGGGAACTGACCGAGGCCGGGCCGCCGGCTTAGCGGTCGGGGCGACGGCGGCTGGGGCGGGTGGTTCGGCTTGGCCCGCCGTCTGACCGGGCGGCCTCGGCGGCCGGGGCAGGCGACTCGGTTCGGCCACCCCGGCCGCCGGAGCCGGCCTGGCCGCCTCCGGCCGGGTCCGGCCCGGCCATCCCCCACCGGTCAGGTCAGGCCGTTGGAGACGCGGCGGGCGGTCTTGTTCGGGAAGCGCTTGGTCACGTGCTCCTCGGCCGCCGAGCCGGGGAGCACGTAGACCGGTTCCTCCTTGTCCTGGAGGGGTTTGACGACCTGGTCGAGGAAGCCCTTGCGGTCGTCCAGGAACGGGCCGATGACGTCTTCGCCCGCCGGGCACGCCGCCATGCAGTAGGCCGCCTTGTAGTTGGGCTTGAAGGCCAGGCTCTGCCACATCGACGCCGACTCGGCCGGTGACACGCGGGTGCGGTAGTCGGCTCGGTCGGTGCTGTCGGCGACCTGCTCCACCCAGTCGGTGAAGCCGCTCATGAACTCGCGGTAGTTGTGGGTGTAGCAGTCGAGGAAGTTGAAGTCCCCGTCCTTGGAGATCGCGCCGACCGGGCACGCGGCCACGCACAGCTTGCACTCCAGGCACGGGTTGAAGTCGATCCGGCCGGTGGGCTCGTCGACGTCGAAGTCGGCCACCACGGTGCCGAGCAGGACGAAGTTGCCGAACCTCGGGTGGATCAGGTTGCGGTGGATGCCGATGCGGCCCAGCCCGGCCGCCTGCGCCACGAGCTTGTGCGAGACGACCCACGTGCGGCCGGGGAACCTGCCCATCTCCTGCGGGAACGCGGACGCCGGGTGCACGGCCCGGTACCCGGCGTCCAGCAACGCGCCGGCCAGCCGGCGCCCCACCGCCTCCGCGTCGTCCAGGGCCTGGTGGAACTCGGTGTTGGCGACGCTGCGCAGCGGGCTGCGGACGTCGTCGCGGTTCATCCGCACGCAGAACGCGACGTAGGTCCGGGCGCCGGGCAGCGCGGTCGTCGCGTCCTCCAGGTCCACCGCCAGCTCCGGGAGGGTGACCGGGACGAACCCGACGTCGTCGGCGCCCGCCTCCAGGGCGAGGTCGCGCAGCCACGACGCGGCGACCGTCGAGGGCGGTTGGGGACGCGGGTTGGCGCGGACCCGCCGCACGGTCGGGTGCTCTTCGATTCCCATGTTCTCCCCGGTAGCTGAGTTTTGGTGAGCAACCTAGCGCCGCTGAGTACCTGCTGACAACCCAGGTAGTACCGTGATGGAGTGGGAGTGGTCATCGACAACGACCGGTGCTCGATCGCGCGCGCCCTGGCGGTGCTGGGCGAGCGGTGGTCGCTCCAGGTCGTGCGGGACGTGTTCAACGGCGTGCGGCGGTTCGACGACCTGCGCGAGCACCTGGGCATCGCGCGCAACGTGCTGAGCAACCGGTTGGCGGGCCTGGTCGACGCCGGGCTGCTGGAGCGCGTCCCCTACCGGGAGTTCGGGTCGCGGCAGCGGCACGAGTACGCGCTGACGCCGGCGGGGCTCGAACTGTGGCCGGTGCTGGTGACGCTGATGGACTGGGGCGACCGCCACCTCGCCGACGGACCTCCGCCCGTCGAACCGGAACACGTCGGGTGCGGCGGGAAGGTGTCACTGGTGCCGGTGTGCGAGCACGGGCACGTCCTCACCGAACCGGCGCACGAACTGGGCCTGCGGCTCGGGACCGGCGGCGACTGAACACCGGCGGAGGGTGGGCCGGCAGACGGTGGAGCCGGCAGACGGTGGGGCCGGCGGGTGACGGACCTCGACCGGCGGCGGGCCCAGCGGGCGGCGGGCCGTGGGCGCCGGCAGGCGCTGTCATCGCGATCACAGCTGACAAAAAAGCGCAGTTGTCAGCGGGGTTCCGTTACTCCAACAGCGCGTCGGCGCGGGTGGTGCGCATGTGCAGGACGTGCCTGCCCTCGCGCCGGGTCGTGACCAGCCTGGCCGCCCGCAGCACCGCGATGTGCTGCGACACCGCGCCCGCCGTCACGTCCAGCGCCGCCGCCAGGTCCGCCGTGCCGCGCGGGGCCTCCAGCAGCGCCAGCAGCCGCGCCCTCGTGCGCCCGATCAACGCCGCCAGGTCGTCGTGCGGCGCGGTCCGGTCCTCCCACAGCGCGCCGATCCCGCGCGCCGGGTAGCGCAGCACCCCCTGCCCGACCGGGTCGATCGCGATCCACGCCTTCGGCCAGCAGAACACGCTGGGGCACAGGACCAGCCCGTGCTCGGCCAGGTCCACCCGGTGCTCGGGCTTGCGGTGCAGCACCAGCTCGCCGTCGGCCCAGGTGACCTCCGGGTGCAGGTCGTTGAACACCGCCTCCACGCCCTTGTCCGCCAACGTCGCCGCGCGGGCGGCGATGTCGGCTTCGAGCACGGCGGTGATGCGCTTCCAGTGCGGCGCCACCAACACCTCGTGGCAGCGCCGGATGACCTCGGCCTCCGCGGCGGGCACCGCGCGCAACTCGGTCTCCAGGTCGGGCATCCGGACGTCCGGCACGGGCATCAGCTCCGCCGGTTTCGCCGGGCCCTCCAGGCGGGCCAGCAGCACGTCCACGCCCGGGATGCCCGCCGCCCGCTCGCGGGCCCACCGCACCCACGGCAGGTGCACGGCGTGCGCGCCGGGCGTGCGCAGGCCGTCCACCGCCATCACGGTCTCGAACACCGGCGAGTACGCGAACCTCACCCTGGCCAGCCCCACCCCGGCCAGCCTCACCCACACCGCCACGCCGTGCAGAGTAGGACGGGGTCGGCCGGGGTGGCGACGAACCTCCGCTCGGGCGCGGCGGCGAGGGACGCCGCGGCGAAAAGCGCGGCAACAAAGGCGCGGCGGCGAAAGGCCCGGAGCCAACGGGCGGGGCCCGGTGGTGAGGCTGTCCCCACCCCCACCCGGCGTGCCCGCACCAGTGATCCGGCGGCCCCGCTCGCCCACCCTGGTCCCCGTGACGAAGACGTGGCACCGGCCGACCCTGTGGGTGGCCGTGGTGATGGGGGTCGCGGCAGTCGCCTGCCTGGTGGCGCTGTTCGTGGACGGGCGGCAGCTCCAAGGCGCGCCGCTGTGGGTGAAGCCGTTCAAGTTCGCCGTGGCGCTGGCGCTCTACTCGGCGACGCTGTCGTGGATGCTGTCGCTGCCGCACCGGGGGAAGCGGTGGACGACCCTGCTGGGCACCGCGAGCGCGCTGATCCTGTTCGTGGACGTGGGCCTGGTCGGGCTCCAGGCGGCGCGCGGCACGTTCAGCCACTACAACCAGTCGGACGACCCGGTCAACCAGGTCGTGCAGCAGGCGTTCGGCACGACCATCCCGGTGATGTTCCTGGCGAACGTGGCGCTGGCGCTCGTGCTGTCGTTCCAGCGCTTCGCCTCGCCCGACGTCCGGTTGGCGGTGCGCTCGGGGCTCGGCCTGGCGATCCTCGGCATGGCCAGTGGCTACCTGATGGTCTTCCAGGTGGACAAGCAGGTGACCACCACCGACGCCTCGGGGCGGTCGGTCGACCTGGTCGGCGGGCACAGCGTCGGCGTGCCGGACGGCGGGCCGTCGATGCCGGTGACCGGCTGGAGCACCACGGGCGGCGACCTGCGCATCCCGCACTTCGTCGGCATGCACGCCCTCCAGGTGGTGGTGCTGCTGGCGGCCGGCCTGGCGGCCCTCGGCCTGGCCGAACGGGTGCGGACGCGGCTGGTCGGCGTGACCGCGCTCGGCTGCGCCGGGCTGTTCGCCGTGCTGACGTGGCAGGCGCTGCGCGGCGAGCCCCTGGTCCACCCCGGCGGCCTCACGCTGGGCCTGCTCGCCCTCCTGGCCGCGCTCGTGGCCGCCGGGGTGGTGTGGTCGCTCAGGACCGGAACGGCAGCTCTCCCGCCAGCCCGGCAACCGGTCCCACGACGATGATCGCGGGCGGGCGGACGCCGTTCGCCACCACGTCGTCGCCCAGGGAGTCCAATGTGGACGACAGCACCCGCTGCGCCCGGGTGCTGCCCTCCTGGATCACCGACACCGGCGTGCCGCCGGGGCGGCCCGCCCGCAGCGCCGCCGCGAACGCGCCCGCCCGCTCCACGCCCATCAGGATCACCACGGTGCCGTTGAGGCGGGCCAGGGCGTCCCAGTCCACCAGGGACCTCGGGTCGTCCGGGGCCACGTGGCCGGACACGACCACCACCTCGTGCGCCACGCCCCGGTGCGTCACCGGCACGTCGGCCAGCGCCGGCACGCCGAACGCGCTGGTCACCCCCGGCACGACGGTGACCGGCACGCCCGCCTCGGCGCAGGCGATCAGCTCCTCGAACCCGCGCCCGAACACGTACGGGTCGCCGCCCTTGAGGCGCACCACGAACTTGCCCGCCTTGGCGTTGTCGACCAGCGTCGCGTTGATGAAGTCCTGCGTCGCGGCCCGGCCGTAGGGGATCTTGGCCGCGTCCACGACCTCCACGTGCGGCGGCAGCTCGTCCAGCAGCTCCCGGGGCCCGAGCCGGTCGGCCACCACCACGTCCGCCCGCGCCAGCAGCCGCCGGCCGCGCACGGTGATCAGGTCCGGGTCCCCCGGCCCGCCGCCGACCAGGGCCACGCCGGCCGGCTGGTCGTGGTGGTCGGCCAGGGAACCGTCGCGCAGCGCGGCGAGCAGCACGTCCCGCACGCTCGCGGACCGGCGGTGCTGACCGCCCGCCAGCACGCCCAGCACCAACCCGTCGTGCTCGCCGACGGCGGGCGTGACCGCGGTGCCCTTCACCGCCACGTCCGCGCGCACGCAGAACACCCGGCGCGCCTCCGCGTCGGCCGCGATGCGGGCGTTGACCGCGGGGTCCGAGGTGCAGGCCAGCACGTACCAGGCGCCGTCCAGGTCGCCGTCGGCGTACTCGCGGGCGTGCCAGGACGCCTCGCCGCCGTCGACCATGCCCTGGACGGCCGGGGTGACCTCGGGCGAGACGACCTCGACCCGGGCGCCCGCCGCGACCAGCCTGGGCAGGCGGCGCTGGGCGACCGTGCCGCCGCCGACGACGACGACCCGGCGTCCGGTCAGGTCCAGGCCCACGAGGTAGTGCTGTTCACCGTGCATGGGTAGAAGGATCCACGTCAGACATGTGGTGTCCAACCAGCGTGCGTCACATCACGGTTCCCGGGGCTCGATCTCCGCGCCGACCGCCGGGGAACCGGCCACGCAGGAGGCGCCGACCGTGCCCTTCCCCCCGGTGACGGTGAGCCACCCGCTGCGCGCGAACTCGCCGTCGTCGCAGGCCACGACCAGGCGGAAGGCGCCGGAGCCGGAGCACCAGCCGGTGCCCGAGCCGCCGTGCACCGAGGCGCCGCAGGAGTGCAGGCCGGCCGGCGCCGGGAGGGCGGACACCGGGAGGGCGGACAGCGCCAGGATGACCGGCAGGAAGGGGATGATCAGCCAGGACCACGCGGTGGCCGGCGGGAGCGGGGAGCGCACGGTCGCCATCGAACACCGGCGACGTGGCCCCCAACCGGAGGCAACCCCGGGGGGGGGCCCTGGCGCCGCCCCCCCGGGGGCGGTAAATCCGCGCGGCCGTCGGGGTGGTGTTTCTGGCGATCCGCGCCGTCCCGCCC
>NZ_JBHWIE010000087.1:0-26370 GCF_042732085.1 Actinosynnema sp. NPDC059797 | reverse complement strand
GTGTGGACCCGACCGACCTGGCCTGGTCGCTCGCCACCCGGCGCGCCGCGCTGGAGCACCGCGCCGTGGTGGTCGGCGACGACCGCGACGGCCTGGTGGCCGGCCTGCGGGCGCTGGCCGCCGACACCGCCTCGCCGTCCGTGGTGCGCGGCGTGGCCGGTCAGGGCAAGCTGGCGTTCCTGTTCACGGGGCAGGGTTCGCAGCGGGTGGGCATGGGTCGTGAGCTGGCCGAGTCCTTCCCGGTGTTCCGGGAGGCTTTCGAGGAGGTGTGCTCCGGCTTCGACCTGCCGTTGGCGGAGGTCGTCTTCGGTGACGACCAGGAGTTGTTGAACCAGACGAAGTTCAGCCAGCCGGCGCTGTTCGCCTTCGAGGTGGCGCTCTACCGGCTGCTGGAGTCGTGGGGCCTCAAGCCTGACTTCCTGGCGGGTCACTCGATCGGTGAGATCGCCGCGGCCCACGTGGCCGGCGTGTTCTCGCTCGAAGACGGGTGCAAGCTGGTGGAGGCGCGCGGTCGCCTGATGCAGGCGCTGCCCGGCGGCGGCGCGATGCTGGCCGTGCAGGCGACCGAAGAGGACGTGACGCCGTTCCTGGACGACCGCGTCGGCCTCGCGGCGGTCAACGGACCGACCTCGGTGGTGCTGTCCGGTGCGGCGGACGCCGTCGAGGAGGTGGCGGCCAAGCTCGAGGGCCGTCGCATGAAGCGGCTCGCCGTCTCGCACGCGTTCCACTCGCCGCTGATGGAGCCGATGCTGGAGGAGTTCCGCGCGGTCGCCGAGCAGATCGCCTACCGGGTGCCCGCGACGGCGGTCGTGTCCACGCTGACCGGCGTCCTGGCCGAGGGCGAGGACCTGGTGACCGCGGACTACTGGGTCCGCCACGTGCGGCAGGCCGTGCGGTTCGCCGACGGCGTGCGCGAGCTGGCCGGCCGGGGGGTGACCCGGTTCGTCGAGGTCGGCCCGGACGGCGTGCTCACCGGCATGGCGCAGGAGTCCCTGGACTCCGCGGTCGTGGTGGCCGCGCAGCGGCGCGACCGCGCCGAGGTCGTCGCGCTGACGGCGGCCGTCGGCCAGGCGTTCGCGGCCGGCGTGCCGGTCGACTGGACGGCCTTCTTCGCCGGGCGCGGCGGCCGGTGGGTCGAGCTGCCGACCTACGCGTTCGAGCACGAGCGCTTCTGGATGGACGACCCGGCCGTGGTGGGCGAGCCGGTCGGCGCGGGCATGGACGCCACCGACCACCCGCTGCTGGGCGCGGCGATGACGCTGGCGGACTCCGAGGGCGTGGTGTTCACCGGTCGGCTGTCGCTGCGCACGCACCCGTGGCTGGCGGACCACCGCGTCGGCGACGCGGTGCTGTTCCCCGGCACGGGGTTCGTGGAGCTGGCCGCCCGCGCGGGCGCCGAGGTCGGCTGCGGCGTCGTGGAGGAGCTGACGCTGTCCGCGCCGCTGGTGCTGCCCGAGCAGGGCGCGGTGCAGGTCCAGGTGACCGTGGCCGCGCCGGACGCGAGCGGTCGCCGCGCGGTGGCCGTGCACTCCCGCGAGGACGCGGCGGGCGGCGAGCCGTGGACCGGCCACGCCACCGGCGTGCTGGCGGCCGGGCCGGTCCGGGGCGAGGCCCTGACCGAGTGGCCGCCCGCCGGCGCCGAGCCGATCGCGCTCGACGGCGTCTACGAGGGCTTCGCCGCCGCCGGCCTGGGCTACGGCCCGGTGTTCCAGGGCCTCCAGGCGGCCTGGCAGCGCGGTGACGAGGTGTTCGCCGAGGTCGTGCTGCCCGAGCACGTCGAGGTCGACGGGTTCGAGGTGCACCCGGCGCTGTTCGACGCCGCCCTGCACGCCATCGCGCTGGCCGGTGGCGCCGGCCGGGACGCCGCGCTGCCCTTCGCGTGGGGCGGGGTCGCCGTGCACGCCACGGGCGCTTCGGCGGTCCGCGTGCGGGTCGCGCCCGCCGGCGCGGGCGTGCGGCTCGACCTCGCGGACCCGGCCGGCACGCCGGTGCTGACCGCGGCCTCCCTGGCGTTGCGCCCGGTCGGCGGCGGGCAGCGGGCGGCGGTGCGCCGGGACCCGCTGTACCGGGTGGACTGGTCCGCGCTCGACCTCCAGGCGGCCGACCCGGTGACCTGGGTCGAGTGGGACGCGGTGAACGGCGGCGTCGTGCCGGCGGTCGTGGTGCTGCCCGTGGAGGCCGGCTCGGAACCGGCCGCCGTGCACGGCGAGGCGCACCGCGTGCTGGCGGTGCTCCAGACCTGGCTGGCCGAGGACCGCTTCGCCGCCTCGCACCTGGTCGTGGTGACCCGCGGCGCGGTGCCGGTCGGCGACGAGGGCGTCCGCGACCTGGTCGGCGCGGCCGTGTGGGGCCTGGTGCGGTCCGCGCAGGCCGAGAACCCGGACCTGTTCCTGCTGGTGGACCTGGACGAGGGCACCTCGCTGGACGCGGCGCTGCCGGTCGCCCTGGCCTCCGGCGAGGCGCAGCTGGCCTTCCGCGGCGGTGTCGCGCACTCCGCCCGCATGGTCCGGGCCGCGACGGCCGACGGGACCGACCCCGGCTTCGGCGACGGCACGGTCCTGCTGACCGGTGCGACCGGCGCGCTGGGCCGGGTCGTCGCCCGGCACCTGGTGGCCGAGCGCGGCGTGCGGGACCTGCTGCTGCTCAGCCGTCGCGGCCTGGCCGCCGAGGGCGGTCCGGAGCTGGTCGCGGAGCTGGAGGCCGCCGGCGCGCGGGTGTCGCTGGTCGCCTGCGACGCGGCCGACCGCGACGCGCTGGCCGCGGTGCTGGCCGGGGTGGACGTGTCCGCGGTGGTCCACGTGGCCGGCGTGCTGGACGACGGCGTGGTCACCGCCCTCACCCCCGAGCGGGTGGACGCGGTGCTGCGGCCCAAGGTCGACGCGGCCTGGAACCTGCACCGGTTGACCTCGGACCTGTCGGCGTTCGTGGTGTTCTCCTCGCTGTCGGGCGTGCTGGGCGCGCCGGGCCAGGGCAACTACTCCGCCGCCAACGCCTACCTCGACGCGCTCGCCGCGCACCGCCGGGCCGCCGGCCTGCACGCCACCTCGATGGCGTGGGGCCTGTGGGGCCTGGACGACAGCGCGATGACCGGCACGCTCGACGCCGACGACCTGGCCCGGCTCTCGCGCGGTGGCGTGCTGCCGCTGACCGAGCAGGACGGCCTCGCGCTGTTCGACGCGGCGCTCGCCGCGGGCGAGGCGCTGGTCGTGCCCGCCAAGCTCGACCCGGCGGGCCTGCGCGAGCAGGGCGACGCCCTGTCCCCGCTGCTGCGCGGGCTGGCCGGCCCGGTCCGCCGCACCGCCGCGAAGGCGCCGACCGCGGGCGGCCTGGGCGACCGGCTGGCCGCCCTGCCCGACGCCGAGGCCCGCGAAGCGGTGTTGGAGCTGGTGACCGGGAACATCGCCGCGGTCCTGGGCCACGCCACCTCCGCCGCCGTCGACCCGAACCGGGCCTTCCAGGACCTGGGCTTCGACTCGCTGACCGCGGTCGAGTTCCGCAACGCCCTGTCCGCGGCGGCGGGGCTGCGGCTGCCCGCGACCCTGGTGTTCGACCACCCGACGCCGGCGGCGCTCGCCGAGCACGTGCACCGCGAGCTGACCGGTTCCCGGGGCGACGTCGTGGTGGCGAAGGCCAAGGCCGTGGACGACGACCCCGTGGTCATCGTCGGCATGGCGTGCCGCTACCCCGGCGGCGTGCGGTCGCCGGAGGACCTGTGGCGGCTGGTGGCCGAGGGCGGCGACGCGATCGGCGGGTTCCCGACCGACCGCGGCTGGGACGTCCGCCGGCTCTACGACCCCACCCGCACCCGTCCCGACACGACCTACGTCGACCAGGGCGGCTTCCTGCACGACGCCGCCGAGTTCGACGCGGAGTTCTTCGGCATCTCGCCGCGCGAGGCGGTGCTGCTCGACCCGCAGCAGCGCGTGCTGCTGGAGACCTCGTGGGAGGCGTTCGAGCGGGCGGGCATCGACCCGGCGTCGCTGCGCGGCAGCCAGACCGGCGTCTTCGCCGGCACGATGTACCACGACTACATCACCAGCCACAACGCGGGCAGCGTGGTGTCCGGGCGCGTGGCCTACACGTTCGGGCTGGAGGGCCCGGCGGTCACCGTGGACACCGCGTGCTCCTCGTCCCTGGTGGCGCTGCACCTGGCGGCGCAGGCCCTGAGGTCGGGCGAGTGCGGTCTCGCGCTGGTCGGCGGCGTCACGGTCATGGCGACGCCCGAGACGTTCGTCGAGTTCAGCCGCCAGGGCGGGCTGTCCGAGGACGGCCGGTGCAAGTCGTTCTCCGAGGGCGCGGACGGCACGGGCTGGGGCGAGGGCGTCGGCGTGCTGGTGCTGGAGCGCCTGTCGGACGCGCGCCGCAACGGGCACGAGGTGCTCGCGGTCGTGCGGGGTTCGGCGGTGAACCAGGACGGTGCGTCGAACGGGTTGACCGCGCCGAACGGTCCGTCGCAGCAGCGGGTGATCCGGCAGGCGTTGGCGAACGCGGGTCTTGCCCCGTCCGAGGTGGACGCGGTGGAGGCGCACGGCACGGGTACGACGTTGGGTGACCCGATCGAGGCGCAGGCGCTGCTGGCCACCTACGGCCAGGACCGCGAGACCCCGCTCTGGCTCGGCTCGATCAAGTCGAACATGGGCCACACGCAGGCCGCCGCCGGCGTCGCCGGGATCATCAAGATGGTCATGTCCATGCGGCACGGGGTCATCCCCAAGACCCTGCACGTCGGCGAGCCGTCGCGGCACGTCGACTGGTCCGAGGGGAACGTCTCGCTGCTGACGGAGTCGGTGCCGTGGCCGGAGACCGGGCGTCCGCGCCGGGCCGGCGTGTCCTCCTTCGGCATCAGCGGCACCAACGCCCACACGATCATCGAGCAGGCGCCCGAGGCGCCGGTGGCGCCGGCGCGGGTGTCGGACGAGCCGGTCGCCCTGGTGGTGTCCGCGCGGTCCGCCGAGGGGCTGCGGGCGCAGGCCGAGCGGATGGCGTCCTTCCTGCTCGACGGCGGGTACGACGTGGTGGACGTGGCGCGGTCCGCCGCGCTGCACCGGTCCGCGCTGGAGCACCGCGCGGCCGTGGTCGGCCGGGACCTGGCGGAGCTGGTGACCGGGCTGCGCGCCCTCGCCGACGACGCGGCCGGCACGACCGGTGCGGTCAAGGGCCGGGTGGCGCCGGGCAAGCTGGCGTTCCTGTTCACGGGTCAGGGTTCGCAGCGGATCGGCATGGGTCGTGAGCTGGCCGAGTCCTTCCCGGTGTTCCGGGAGGCTTTCGACGCGGTGTGCGCGGGCTTCGACCTGCCGCTGAAGGAGGTCGTGCTCGGTGACGACCAGGAGTTGTTGAACCAGACGAAGTTCAGCCAGCCGGCGTTGTTCGCCTTCGAGGTGGCGTTGTTCCGCCTGCTGGAGTCCTGGGGCGTGAAGCCTGACTTCCTGGCGGGTCACTCGATCGGTGAGATCGCCGCCGCCCACGTGGCCGGGGTGTTCTCGCTGGAGGACGCCTGCAAGCTGGTGGAGGCGCGCGGCCGGTTGATGCAGGCCCTGCCCGGCGGCGGCGCGATGCTCGCGATCGAGGCCACCGAAGAGGAAGTCCTGCCGTTCCTGGACGACCGGGTCGGCCTCGCGGCCGTGAACGGGCCGACGGCGGTGGTGGTCTCCGGTGCGGCGGACGCCGTGGAGGAGGTGGCGGCCAAGCTGGAGGGTCGTCGCATGAAGCGGCTCGCCGTCTCGCACGCGTTCCACTCGCCGCTGATGGAGCCGATGCTGGAGGAGTTCCGCGCGGTCGCGGAGCAGATCGCCTACCGGGTGCCCGCGACGGCGGTCGTGTCCACGCTGACCGGGACCCTGGCCGAGGGTCAGGACCTGGTCACCGCGGACTACTGGGTCCGGCACGTCCGGCAGGCCGTGCGGTTCCACGACGCCGTGAGCGACCTGGCCGGGCGCGGCGCGGTCCGGTTCCTGGAGGTCGGCCCGGACGGCGTGCTCACCGGCATGGCCCAGGTGGACGGCACGTTCGTGGCCGCCCAGCGCAAGGGCCGCGAGGAGGCGGCGACCGCCGTGCTCGCGGTGGCGGCGCTGCACGTGGCCGGCGCGACCGTGGACTGGTCGGCGTTCTTCGCCGGGCGCGGCGCGCGGCGGGTGGACCTGCCGACCTACGCGTTCCAGCGGCGGCGGTACTGGATGGACGGCTCCACCGAGGCGGGCGACGTGGCCTCCACGGGCCTGCGCGCGGCCGAGCACCCGCTGCTCGTCGCCACCACCACGCTGCCCGACACCGACGGCCTGATCGTCACCGGCCTCCTCTCCCGGCACACCCACCCCTGGCTGGTCGACCACGACCTCGGCGGCGTGGTGGTGTTCCCCGGCACCGGCCTGGTGGAGCTGGCGCTCCAGGCGGGCGCGCGCGCCGGGTGCGGTGCGCTGGAGGAGCTGACCATCCACGCGCCGCTGCTGCTGCCCGAGGACGACGGGGTGAGCGTGCAGGTCTCGGTGTCCGCGCCGGACGGCGACGGCGCCCGCGCGGTGGCCGTCTACGGCCGCGAGCAGGACGCCGACGACGACGCCCCGTGGACCAAGCACGCCGCCGGCGTCCTGGTCCCGGGTGCCGGCGACACCGGCGTGGAACTGGTCGAGTGGCCGCCCGCCGGCGCGACGGAGCTGCTGTTCGACGACCTGTACGAGCAGATGGCGGACGCGGGCCTGAACTACGGGCCGGTGTTCCAGGGCGTGCGCCGGGCCTGGCAGCGCGACGGCGAGCTGTTCGCCGAGATCGCGCTGCCCGAGGACGCGGCGGCCGAGGCCCGCCGGTTCGGCGTGCACCCGGCCGCGCTGGACGCCGCCGTGCAGGCCATCGGCCTGGACCGGGGCGCCGACGAGCCGCCCGTGGTGCCGTTCGTGTGGAGCGGGGTCGCCCTGCACGCCGCCGGCGCGCCCGGCCTGCGCGTGCGGATCACCCGCAGCGGTCGGGACGAGGCCGCGCTCGACCTCGCCGACCCGATCGGCCGCCCGGTGGCCACGGTGCGCTCGCTGGCGCTGCGGCCGTTCGCCGGGCAGCCGGCGCGGCGCGCGGACTCGCTGTTCCGGCCGGAGTGGGTGCCGGTCGCGGCGCCCGCCGCGCCGGTCACCGGCCGCTGGGCCCTGGTGGGCGACGACGACCTGGGCGTCGGCACCGTGCTCAAGGCCGCCGGGTACGCGGTCGAGGCGCACGCTGACCTCGCCGCGCTCGGCGAGACCCTGGTGGACGGCGCGCCCGAGGTCGTGCTGGCGCAGTTCGCGCCGACCGGTTCGCTCGACGCGGCGACCGTGCGCTCCGCCGCGCACCGCGCCCTGGCCGTCCTCCAGGCGTGGCTGGCAGAGGAGCGTTACGGCGCGACCAGGCTGGTCGTGCTGACGCGCGGCGCGCAGGACGGCGACGACCCCGCCTCGGCGGCGGTGTGGGGCCTGGTGCGGTCCGCGCAGTCGGAGAACCCGGACCGGGTCGTGCTGGTGGACCTGGACGGGCACGACGAGTCGGCGCAGGCGCTCGCGGCGGTCGTCGCGGGCGGCGAGCCGCAGGTCGTGGTGCGCGGCGGGCAGGTGCGCGCGGCGCGGCTGGCCCGGGTCGCCGCGACCGGCGAGGAGCCCGGCAGCGCGTTCGGCCCCGAGGGCCGAGTGCTCGTCACCGGCGCGACCGGCACGCTGGGCGGGCTGGTGGCCCGGCACCTGGTGACCGGGCACGGCGTGCGCGACCTGCTGCTGGTCAGCAGGCGCGGCGCGACGGCCGGCGGCGGCGCGGAGCTGGTGGCCGAGCTGACCGGGCTGGGCGCGCGGGTCGAGCTGGCCGCGTGCGACGTCGCCGACCGGGACGCGCTGGCCGCGCTGCTGGCCGAGCACCCGGTGACCGCGGTCGTCCACACGGCCGGCGTCCTCGACGACGGCGTGCTGGCCTCGCTGACGCCCGAGCGGGTGGACGCCGTGCTGCGGCCCAAGGTCGACGCGGTGCTCAACCTGCACGAGCTGACCTCGGCGAACCCCGACCTGACCGCGTTCGTGGTGTTCTCCTCCGCCGCCGGCCTGCTGGGCGGCGCGGGGCAGGCGAACTACGCGGCGGCCAACGCGTTCCTCGACGCGCTGGCGGCGCACCGGCGGGCCGCCGGCCTGCCCGCGCAGTCGCTGGCCTGGGGCCTGTGGGCCGAGGACAGCGCGATGACCAGCGGGCTCGGCGAGACCGGCCGGGGCCGCATGGCGCGCGGCGGGGTGCGACCGCTGCCGGCCGAGGAGGGCCTGGCCCTGTTCGACGCCGCGTGCGCGCTGCCCGACGCCGTGCTGGCGCCGGTCAAGCTCGACCTGAAGGGCGCGGTCGTCGGCCAGGTGCCGCCGATCCTCAACGCCCTGGTGCCCGCCGCCCGCACCACCGCCGCGACCGCGGCCGACGACCCGGCCGCGCTGCGCCGCCGCCTGGCCGGGCTGGACGACGCGGGCCAGGACGAGGCGCTGCGGCTGCTGGTGCGCACCACCGCCGCCGCCGTGCTCGGCTACGACGGCCCCGGGGCGGTGGAGGCGGACCGGGCGTTCGTGGAGCTGGGCCTGGACTCGCTGACCGCCGTGGAACTGCGCAACGCGCTCAACGGGGCCACGGGCCTGCGGTTGGCCACCACCGCGGTGTTCGACCACGGCACGCCCGAGCGGCTGGCGGCGCACCTGCGCGCCGAACTGGCCGCCGTCCCGGCCGACGGCGCTCCGGCGCCGCGAGCCGAGGCCGCCTCGGACACGATCAGCGCGCTGTTCCGCCAGGCCGTCCGGGCCGGCAAGCCGGCCCAGGGCCTGGCCCTGATCACCGCCGCGGCGGACGTGATGGAGTCGTTCGACACGGCGGCCGAGGCGGGGGAGATCCCGCCGGCGGTCACGCTGAGCCGGGGACCGGCCTCGCCGACCCTGGTGTGCTTCGCCTCGCCGATGGCGCTGGGCGGCCCGCAGCAGTACGCCCGCCTCGCCGCCCGGTTCCGGGACGAGCTGGACGTGGTGGTGCTGCCGACCCCCGGCTTCGACCGGGAGGGGAGCCTGCCCGCCACGGCGGCGGCCGCGGTGGACTACTTCGCCGAGGCGATCCGGCCGATCGCCGAGCAGGGCCCGTACGCGGTGGCCGGGTACTCCTCGGGCGGCCTGTTCGCGCACGCCGCGGCCGGGCTGCTGGAGCGCCGGGGCATCGGGCCCGCCGGTGTCGTGCTGCTGGACACCTACCCCACCACGGGGGCGACCACGACGCGGTTCTTCACCCACATGCTCGACGCGCTGCTGGCCCGCGAATCGGAGTTCGGCGAGTTCAGCGGCTCCCGGCTCGCGGCCATGGGACGCTACTCCAAGCTGCTCACGGAGTGCCCCGTCGAGGAGCTGGCCGCGCCCGTGCTGTTCGTGCGGCCGCAGGAGTCGATCGAGGGCGAGGAGGGCGACGGCACGTGGCGCGCGGTCTGGAGCGGCGCGCACGAGCTGGTCGAGGTGCCCGGCGACCACTTCACGATGATGGAGAGCACGGCCGAGAGCACGGCGTCCGCCGTGCGCGGTTGGCTGCTCGGACTGTGACGACCGCGGGGCACCGGCCCCGCTCGGAGGATGGGGAGTGGTGCGGATGGCCGCGACGCCGGCGCCGAGCCGCAAGGGGACGGTGCCCTTCGGGCCGTACAAGACGTGGTACCGCGTCACCGGCGACCTCGGCGGCGACCGGCCGCCGGTGGTCGTCCTGCACGGCGGTCCCGGCAGCACGCACGACTACCTGCTGAGGCTGGCCCTCCTCGTCGAGGAGGGCTGGCCGGTCGTGCACTACGACCAGCTCGGCAACGGCGGCTCGACGCACCTGCGCGACCGGGGCGCGGACTTCTGGACGCCCGAGCTGTTCCTGGACGAGCTGGACAACCTGCTGGAGGCGCTGGACATCGCCGACCGGTACGTCCTGTTCGGACAGTCCTGGGGCGGTGTCCTGGGCGCGGCGCACGCCGCGCGGCAGCCCGCCGGGCTGGTCGGGCTCGTGGTGGCCAACTCGCCCGCGTCCTACCCCCTGTGGCTGGCGGAGCTGGACGAGCTGCGCAAGACGCTGCCCCCGGGCGTCGACGAGGTGCTGCGCCGGCACGAGGCGGCGGGCACCACGAGCAGTCCCGAGTACCAGCAGGCCAGCGGGGTGTTCTACCAGCGGCACGTGTGCCGGCTGCCCTCGCTGCCCAGCGACCTGACCGCGACGTTCATGGAGCTGAACACCAACCCGACGGTGTACGCCGCCATGAACGGGCCCAACGAGTTCCACATCACCGGCACCCTGAAGGACTTCTCGCTGATCCCGGAGCTGCCCTCGATCACCGCGCCCACGCTCGTGGTGCGCGGTGAGCACGACGAGGTCACCGCGGCGGCGATCGCCCCGTTCCACGAGCTGGTGCCGGGCGCGCGGCTGGAGGTCGTGCCGGACGCCAGCCACCTGCCGCACCTGGAGAACCCCGACCGGTTCGACCCGGTGCTGCTGGAGTTCCTGAAGGGGCTGTAAGGGTCCCGCGAACGCGAAGAAGGGGACGGACCGGTTGGTCCGCCCCCTTCTTCGCGTTCGCGGTCAGGCCGTCGGCTCGAGCATCCCCGACAGCGTGCTCCACAGGGTCTGGGGCGTGCGGAAGGTCTCCGGGTTGAGCGCGTCGTCGCGGAAGCGCACGCCGTAGCCCTTCTCCAGCTCGGCCAGCAGGTCGACCATGGCCAGCGAGTCGAGGCCGACGTCGCGCAGCTCGATGTCCTCGGTCAGCTCCTCGCTCGCGTCGAGGAACGGCAGGTGCTTGCGCAGGATCTCCTCGAACCGCTCTTCCCACATGATGACCGATCCCCTTCCGGGTCAATTCTGTCTGGCAATAGCGCCGCTGCGATGAGCCAACGGTAGCACGGGAAAACCGTGCAAGAATGATCTCGCGCGAAGTGCGGAAAACCCCGAAGGGGCTTGCGCCGAGGATTAGGGGTCAGCTAGGGGTGCTCTCCGGGTTAAGCCCCTGAGCTGCACTGCTAGCCTTTCGCTGTCCGTGCGTTCGGTCAGCGTCAACCAGTGAGGTGCACCAGAGCATGGGTCGAGAAGTATTCGCGCGAGCGCACGACCAGGTCGCCACGTTGCATGAATTCCTGCTCGTCGGCGCACGCCTCGTGCCGGAGCGCCCGGCGATCGTCGAATACGCGGGCGGCGAGTTCGGCACCATTTCCTTCCGGCAGCTGGAGCGCCGGGTCACGGCCCTGGCCGCGCAGCTCGACGAGCTGGGCCTGGACATCGGCGACCGGGTCGTCCTGGAGTCCGACACCACGTCGTGGTCGATCACCGCGCTCCTGGCGTGCTCGTCGCTGGGCCTCACCTACATCCCGGTCAGCCCGGAGACGCCCGCGCAGCGGTTGCAGGCGATCGTCGAGGCCGTCGAACCCGCCCTGCACCTCCAGGCGGCGGGCGGGCGGCGCGAGGGCGTGGCCGAGGGCGTCGGCCTGGCGCGGTTCGGGCCGGACGGCCTGGTCGTGGAGCGCGCGCCCGCGCCGCGGGTCCGGCACCGGCGCGAGGTCACCCCGACCGACGCCGCCTACATCATCTTCACCTCCGGCACGACCGGCCGCCCCAAGGGCGTGGTGATGAGCCACCGGGCGATCCTGTCGTTCTTCCGGGGGATGCTCGCCCACGGCATCGTCTCCGCCGAGGACCGCGTGGCGACCACGTCGCCGCTCCAGTTCGACTTCTCGCTGCTGGACATCGGCCTAGCGCTGGGCAGCGGCGCGGCCGTGGTGCCGGTGCCGCGCGACCTGCTGCGGTGGCCGCGCAAGCTGGTGAAGTTCCTGCACGACGCGCAGGCCACCCAGGTCAACGGCGTGCCGTCGATCTGGCGGCCGGTGCTGCGGCACGAGGCCGAGATGCTGGGGGAGCAGGGCGGTTCGATCCGCGGCATCCTGTACTCCGGTGAGAAGTTCCCGCTGCCGGAGCTGCGGCAGCTCCAGTCGCTGCTGCCGGGCGTGCGGATCGTGAACTGCTTCGGCAGCACCGAGTCCGTGGCGTCGTCGTTCACCGACGTGCCGAACCCGCTGCCGGAGGACGTGGAGGAGCTGTCGATCGGCTTCGCCCACCCCGGCGCGGAGATGGTCCTGATCGACGAGGACGGGCAGCCGGTCGACGAGGCCGGCGGCGTCGGCGAGGTCCACCTGCGCAGCGCGGCCCTGTTCACGTGCTACTGGAACGACCCGGAGGCCACGGCGCGGGCGCTGGTGCTCGACCCGCTGAACCCGAGGGCCGGCCAGGTGGTGTTCCGGACCGGCGACCTGGCCCGGCGGGGCGAGGGCGGCGAGCTGTACTTCAGCGGCCGGGCCGACTCGCTGGTCAAGATCCGCGGCAACCGGGTGGAGCTGGGCGAGGTGGAGCGCCGGGTGGCCGAGTTCCCGGGCGTCGCCGCCGCCACCGCGCTGCTGGTGCCCGTGCCGGACCGGGAGCCCGCGCTGGCCGCGTTCGTGGTGCTGTCCGGTGGCGTCGAGGGCCTGGACGAGCTGGAGCTGAAGGCGTTCTGCATGGAGGCCCTGCCGGACTACATGGTGCCGCAGGACGTCCGCGTGCTCGACGAGCTGCCGACCACGCCGAACGGGAAGGTGGACCGCGCGGCGCTGCTGGCCGGCATCGGCCGGCGCTGAGTCGGAGCGGCGGGTGGGGCGTCCCGGGACGGGGGCGCCCCACCGGCGCGTTCAAGGCCGGTCGAGCAGGAAGCGGAGCACCTCCGCGGTCTGCCCCCGGATGGTGTGCGCGACGTCGGGCAGCAGCCTCACGGTCGCGCCCGGGACCAGCTCGCGCACCCGGCGCGCGGTGCCCGCCGAGTCGAGCATCGCGTCCCGCGCGCCGACGACCACCAGCACGGGCATCGCCCACCGGCGCAGCGCCTCGTCGGGGAAGACGGGCAGCCGCTCGCGCCTGGGCAGGAAGTGGCGGAACGTCACCAGGAGCTGGTCGAGGAAGGGCGCGGGCACGTCGTCGCCGATGCCGGCCACCACGCGCAGCGTCCGCCGCAGGCCCCACCGCCCGAACGGGCGCAGCAGGATCGCCCGCGGCACCCACCCCACCTTCTGCCCACCGATGCCGCCGGGGCACAGCAGCACCAGCCGCCGCACCCGGTCGGGCCGCCTGGTCGCGTAATCGGCGGCGAACCACCCGCCGAGGGACGCGCCGACGAGCGACACGCGGTCCACGCCCAGCGCCGCCAGCACGTCGTCCAGCCAGAGCGCGCACTCGTCGGAGCCCAGCCGGGGCCGGTTCGGCGCGCTCAGGCCCGGCTCACCGGTCAGGTCGACCGCGTGCACGCGGAAGTGCCGCGCCCACGAGGCGACGTCGTCGCGCCACATCGCGGCGTTCGTGCCCGAGCCGTGCAGCAGCACCACGGGCGGGGCGTCGGACGGGCCCGACACCACCACGAAGGTCTCGCCCTGAGAGGTCGGCACCGTGACCCGTTCGTGGGGCACCGACCAGTGGTCCAGGAGTTCGAGGTAGCCGCGCCGGACCTCCCGCGCGCCGTCCTCCGTGCGGTAGACGCTCACGACCCGGTCACCGCCTCGACGTGCCGCAGGACCAGGGCGGTGTCGGCCGGGTTGCCGAGGATCACCACCTTCAGGCGGGCGCGCTCCTCGTCGTAGGCGAGTTCCACGCGCAGCGGGGCGTCGCCCTGGCCGCGGTTGGCCGTGATGCCCAGCAGGAGGGCGTTCACCCGCTCGACCACCTCGGGCGGCGCCGCGTCGACCTCGACGACGCACGTCACGTCCACGTGCCGGCGCCGGCTGGTGGCGTCGCGCGTCGCGGCGGGCACCGGGCGGCCGGTCAGGGCTTCGAGGTCCGAGTGGGCGATCCGGTACTGCTTGCCGATGCGGACGGCCTTGAGCCGCCCGTCCCGCACGTAGCCGCGGACGGTCTTGACGTGCAGGCCGAGCAGTTCGGCCACCTGGTCGGGGGAGTAGAGCTTTTCTTCCACATCCTGACCTTAGAGGGGGCCTGATGGAGAAGTATAGGGAAGTTTCTGGCTTCTGCTGCCCTGAGTCGCGCGACCTGCCCGCTTCGACGGTCAGGACCGTGCAGTCGAGGAGTTCGCGCACCAGCTTGGAGGCCAGGGTCCAGAGGACGGCGGGGTCGGCGAAGGGGACGAGTTCGCGCTTGACGGCGACCAGCCGCCCCTGCGGTCCCGCGCGGTACCGGAAGCCTTCGACCCCGTAAGTCGGGCACGAGCCCGCGCGGATCACGAGGTGTCCCTCCTCGCGCAGGGCCGGGCAGACGCGGATCGCCAGGGCGAGGCAGGGCGCGCAGACCGGGGGCTCGCTGACGAGGAGCCCTTCCGGCCACCCGGGCGGGCGTCCCGTTCGGTCGGGGAGGAGCCAGAGGACGCCGCCCTCGTCCCGATCGGCGGGGTGGCCGCAGACCTGGCACAGCAGTTTCCGCATGGCGCGGCGCTGTCGGTGGACGTGGATCCTGGCGAACTGGGGCTTGCCGCGTCCGGGCGCGATGGTCGCCCGGTCCCAGAGCACGCCCCGGCTGTCCCGATCGCCGAGGACCTCGTCCGCGTACGCGATCCCCATCCCGCCCGGACGCTCCACGAGCCGCGGTTCCTCCGCCGACTCCTCGCTCCACATGGCCACGTAGGGAACGACGAGCTTCACCCTGTCGCCACCCGTGCTGTCGAGGCATTCCCGCTCCGCTGGGTACTACCAGCCAAGACAGCTGTCATGTCATATCTCCTCAGCGAACCGCTGGATTACGGGCTTGGGTAGACAGATTGTCCACCTGGCTAGATCAAAACTAGAGCTGCTTGGTTAAGCTGTCAAGCTGGGCGTCAATCAGGACGGTAACCTGTCTAAGCAGGTAGGCTCTGCGACATGCAGCCGATCAACCCGGACGACCCTCGGAGCCCTTACATCAAGATCGCCGCGAGTATCCGAGCCGCGATCCTCTCCGGCGAGCTCGAGCCTGAGGCGCAGCTGCCCACAGGGGATGAGCTGGCGAAGTTCTTCGGCGTGTCCCGGGCGACGGTCGGTTCTGCGATCCGCACGTTGCGCGACGAGGGTTTCGTCCAGAGCCGCCCTGGCGGGGGCGTCTACGTCACGGGGCAGGCGAGCCTTCCCGTCCCAGCCGGACAAGCGCATCCCCTCACCGGTCTCGGCGCCTTCCTGCACGAGGCCGGACACCTCAAGAACCTGCCCCGAGCGGGCTGGTTGCTGCTGGGGATCAGGCATCCCGAAAGCGTCGCCGAGCACTCGTTCCGAGTGGGGATCATCGGGATGGCGCTCGCTGCGATGGAGGGGGCCGACCCTGGAAGGACCGCCGCGCTCTGCCTCATGCACGACGTGCACGAAGCTCGCATCGGCGATGTGCCGTCTGTCGGCCGGGCGTACGTCACCACGGCTGTTCCGCAGGCTGTCACGGCCCATCAGACAGCGGCATTGCCCGATGAACTCGCCGATCTGTTCCAGGGGATCACCGCCGAGTACGAGGACGCGGAGACCCTCGAGTCCAAGGTGGCCCACGACGCGGACAAGATCGAAACCCTGTTGCAGGCCAGGGAGTACGCGACTCAGGGATATGCGAGCGAACCTTGGCAGGACACGTCGGTACAGGCTCTCCGCACCGAGTCCGCGAAGCAGCTCGCACAGGCCATCACCTCGTCCGACGCGCGCGGCTGGTGGATGAACTTCGCTTCGAGCTACCAGGAGTTGAGGGCCACCACCCGCGCCCGGCAGGGGCTCAAGCCCTGACCTGATCGGGCGCACGCCGTCTTTGCCGCGACGCGCCGAGCCTTCGCCGGCAGGTTGGAGGGCAGCCGCCCTGGCCGGGTCGTTCGTCAGCTGAGAGGAGACCGATCAGGTGACCCGCTGGACCGGAACTCCCGCCTACGCCCAGATCGCGAACGACTACCGCGCCAAGATCCTCGACGGCACGTTGCCCGCCGGGGCCAGGTTGCCGTCCGAGTCCGAGTTGATGGGCCAGTACGGCGTCTCCCGGATCGTGGCGCGTCAAGCGGTCGGCGTCCTGCGCAACGAAGGTCTGATCGACAGCCACAGCGGCAAGGGCAGCTTCGTGCGCCCGCGACACCAGGTCGAGCGGCTGGCCCGCGACCGCTACCGCAGGCGCAAGCCCACGGGCGAGTTCGCCGACGACGCACGCCGCGCGGGTGCGACGGCCGACATCGAGGCCGCCTCCGCCCGTGGCACGGCCTCCGACCGCGTCGCCACCCGGCTCAAGATCGCCCCGGGCGCTCCCGTGATGAGGACCGCGTACCGCTTCCTCGCCGACGGCCGCCCCGTCCAGGTGTCCACGTCGTACGAGCCGCTCGCGCTGACCGAAGGCACCGACGTGGAGCGCCCCGAGGAAGGTCCGCTGGCCGGTCTCGGGGTCATCGCCCGCATGGACCACATCGGCATCCGCGTGACCGAGGCCGTGGAGTCGGTGGCCACCCGTGCCCCGCTGCCCTGGGAGGTCGAGGCGTTGGACATCCCGCCGGGCGTGCACGTGCTCGCCATCGAGCGGACGTTCCTCGCCGGTGGGCTGCCGGTGGAGACGTGCAATGTCATGGTGCCCGGTGACCGCTACGGGCTGACCTACCGGATCCCCGTCGTGGACGGGTGACGCGAAGCGCTCGGCCGGGGTGTCCCGGCCGAGCGCTTCGTCATTCGTCCCGCTGCTTACACGCCCGCGACCGAGAAGATCCAGGGCCGGTAGGCGGTGACGTTCGTGTAGGCGCACCAGTCGAAGCGGTTGCTCGTGGACGACACGCCCACCTGGTAGTACTGGCCGTCGACCGGGCTGGTGGCCATCATCGGGCCGCCCGAGTCGCCGCCGGCGGCGATGCCGTCGACGCGGGTCGAGGAGATCGCGACGCCGCCCAGCCAGTCGGACGAGCTGACCGACTCGACCAGGGTGTTGGCGAACTTCAGCACCGGCGACTGGCAGCTCAGCTCGTCACCGAGGCAGGTCGCGCCCCAGCCGTAGATCTGCACGGGCTGGTTCGCCGACACCGCCGAGGCGGTGCCGAGCTTCGCGAACTGCCACCAGGTCGGCTGCGCCTGGTCGATCCGGACCAGGGAGATGTCGGCGGACGGGTGGTCGACGACCTCGACGCCGGTGACCAGGGTGCCGCCCGAGTTCTGCTGGAGGCTGCCGATCCGGAACGTGTAGGTGGCGTTGTCGTCGGAGACGCAGTGCTGCGCGGTCAGCACCCACGACGGGGCGATGATGGTCGCGGAGCACCACGGGGTGCCGTTGCTGAACAAGCGGACCGCGAACGGGGCGTAGGAGGCCGTGCCCCCGTCGATGATGTCGGTCTGACCGGGCGGCACGAACGGCGCGACGGGGGCCGCGGACGCCGGGGCGGCCAGGACAGCGGTGGAGAGCAGGGCGCCGGCGCCGACGAGCAGGGACAGGACGCGTCGAATTCGCATGTGATGTCACCTTCAGCATGTGCGGAGCGGTGGATCGATCCACCAAGAGCAGCTTCTCGCCTCGGGGTGACGGGCGGGACGGTCCGGTCGTAGGGCGGCGATCGACCAAAGAAATAGGCGACCGATGCAGTTTTCCCGGCATTCGGGCAAGTGGTCTGGACCAGTGCGGGGTGCTGACCGCGAAAAATGCGGAAAGTGAGCGTTCTTCCTGGTGGGGCAGGCTGTTGAAGCCTTATTCGGAGTCCAGTGGAAGATTGGTCACAAACGGCTTCTTGCCTACTTCAGTAGCTTGCTCTGTGAATGCACTTCGGTGTGTGATGTGGAACACCGAAAATGGTTGGAGATGTGGTCTTCGGATCATCGGACGATAGCGCTTCCCAAATGCTCGTGCCAATTCAGCGCGTACTGGGCGGAAGTGACGGCCGCACGGGTCGCACCCCCGGGTCGTCCGTCCGGGTGCCGTTGTCGAACAGGGCGACGTCCGCGCCGAACGCGACGACCAGCCCCCGCGCCGACATGCCCATCACCAGCACCGGATCAGGCAGCACCAGGTGGACCGGCTCGTCACCGGTCTCGTCGGTCAGGTCCCAGACCAGGACGACGCCGTTGCCCCGGTTGCCGCCGGTGGTGACCATCAGCTGCACGCGACCGTCCGGGGTCTCGGTGAGCAGCCAGCTGGACGGGCGTTCGGGGAGGGTGATGGTGCGGCGTCTCACCCCGTCCGACAAGTCCCACAGCTCGACCACCCCTGCGTTGTTCATCGTCGCGATGTGCGGGCGGCCGTCGATCCGCACGACGTTCTCGATGAACGAGAAGCTCCCGAACGCGATCGGTTCCGGGGTGATCGCGCACACCTCGATCCCGGTGTCCAGGTCCCACACGCGAGTCAGCCAGTCGGTCCCGGTGGTGAAGGCATAGGGGGCGCCTTGGACCTCCGCCACCGCGATCTTCTCGATCGGTGCGTCCGGCTCGTGGGCGAAGGTGAACAGCTCCTGGCCGTCGGACACCCTCCAGACGCGCGCTGTGCCGCCGCTCAACGTCACCGCGAGCACCCGTTCCGCGTCGCCCGTCAGGATCCCCTGCTTGGGACCCTCCGCGTCCTCGGGGTGGACCAGGACGCCTCCCGGCCCGTCACCGGTCACCTCCCACGCCGCCCAGCACCGGTCCGGACCGGCGAGCCAGCTGGTCAGCACGTAGGCCACGTCACCGAACGACACGGCGTGGCCCGCGACCCGTTCCCGGGCCTCGCCTTCGTGGACCAGCTTTCTCACCGCGCCGCTCGCGAGGTCGCGCACCACGAGCCCGCGGCCGTCGTCGGACAGGCGGACGGCGTAGTCGCGTTCGCCGGCGGTGGTCAACAGCGGTTCCCGGTCACCGGGCCGGACCACCAGCGGCTCCCGGTCGACCCCGGTGGTGAAGTCCCACACGCGGACCAGGCGGTGGTCCAACCGGAACAGGGCGTGTCGCTTCGCCACGTAGACCCCGCGGGGGGCCGCGTCCCCGTTCTTGGGGTGGAAGGTCGTCCTGATGGTCCTCCCGGTCTCCAGGTCCAGGAGCGCGAGGGATCCGGCCCGGTTGGCCAGGGCGTGCGGCCGACCGCCGATGACGACCAGCCCCATGCCGTCGATCCTGCCCCGCCCCACCGGCGACTGCTGGAGGTGCTCGTCCTCGGCCAGGTCCCACACCCGGACGACCGTGTCCCACGCGGTCGTGAGCAACCACGGGGCGTCGGGCTCGTGGACCAGCGTGCTGGAGATGTGGGCCAGATCCGTGCGGTCAGCACCGTCGCCGTGGGAGAAGACGTGCCGGACGGCCCGAGCCGTCAGGTCCACGACGAAGTGCACGTAGTCGTCCCTGCCCACGAGGAGCGAGTGGCCTCCCACGTCGACGCAACCCACCACGTGGGGGTTCGACGACCGCTCGACCGGGACGGGGACGTGGTCGACCTCGCCCCGGGTGATGTCCCAGAGGACGAGGCGGTAGTCGAACAACCGGGCCAGGACGAGGCCGTCACCCACGACGTGCAGCCACTGGGTGATCACCCCTTCCTCGGACCACGGGAACTCGCGGGTTTCGGACGAGTCCTCCCGCGGGTCCCACACGACGACGTGGCCGTGGCAGGCGATCGCCAGCAGCTCCCGGCCGGCGAGGGTGAACCAGTAGTAGTTGACCATTTCCGACGACCCGCGGCGAACGGCCAGCCGCTCCTCGCCGCTCGTCAGGTCGTACAGGCGGATCCACTCCTCGTCGTGGGCGATCAGGCGCGACACCCCGTCGAGCTCGAACGAGAAGCAGTGCAGGAGGGCGTGGTCCGGATCCACCGGAACCCGGACGGCTTCCCTCCCGGTCACCGGGTCGACCGCTCTCACGTGCGCGTCCGACGCGATCAGCACGTGTAGTGAGCCGTGGATCGGGGCGAAGCCCCCGATCCGGGGAGGTCCGCCCGCGATCCCGTCCGCCGGGATGAAGAGGTGGTCGCGTCCGCTGATGAGGTCCCGGACCCGGAACCCGTCGTCGGAGGGAACGATCCCGTACAGGCCACCGGAGGACGCGACGGCCCTCGGCAGGGGTGCGGATCGCCCGGTGGGAGGGTTCGGCTCGCCGGTCGACAGGACGTTGCGCTCGACGCCGTCGACGAGGTCCCACACCCACAGGCGACCACCGTCGTCCCCCGTGACGGCGTGCGACCGGCCGTTGAACCGCACCACGTCGGCGACCGACACCCGCGCACCCGGTTCCTCGGGATGGCGCAGGACGTGCCGCAGACTGCCATCCACCAGGTTCCACAGCTTCACGGCGGTCTGCCCGCCGAGGGCGCTGGAGGTCAGCGCGAACGGTGTTCCGCCCCATCCGGTGACGGTCGGGGTCCCGACGCCCGGGCCGTGCGGCAGCGAGTGGCGGAGCGCGGGGTGCACGAGCGAGCCCGTCGCCCAGCGGGGCGTCATCAACGGCGTACCGGCCACCGGCAGGGCTCGGGCGAGCGCGGGCAGGCCCCATCGCAACGCGTCGATCGCGAGCAGTTGACGGCGTACCTCCCTGATGTGCCGCAGCGGGTGGTGGGGCAAGGAGGTCCGGTAGACGGAAGCGTGGACGCGGGCCAGTTCCCCGACCGCCCGGTGGAGGTGGGGTGCCAGGTCGTCGGGAGCGGCGTGCACCAGGAAGCCCGGGTCGCGGAGCAGGCCGTCGAGCGCTCCCGCCACCTCCGCGGCGTGGCCGGCCAGGTGGCGCTTGAGGTAGGGGTGCGCGGTCTCCCAGGAGCCCGCCTTGGGCACCTGGGCGATCAGGGCGCTGAACACGGCCGCCGGGTCCGCGGAGGGCCGGACGTGGTCCACCAGGGCCTGGTGGAAGAACCGGTACAGGAGGCGGCCGTCCACGTCCACGTCGGTGCGCAGGTAGAACGCGATCTCGCCCAGCGCGTCCCTGGTGTCGTCGAGATCGGTTCGCGGGGCGTCCGGCGCACAGGCGCGCGCCACCGCGTGGAGCAGGTCGAGCGGCATGCCCCGACCGCGCGCGGTGCCCAGTGCGAGCACCAGGGGCCGCACGCCGGGGGTGGCGGCCCCGATGGCGTCCAAGTGCAGGTCGAGCATCCCGGAGATCGTGCCGGGCAGTCGGTTCACCAGCTGTTCGGGCGTCAACGGGGTGTCGGCCGGCGATCGCGACAGGTGGTCGGCGAACAGGGTCGCCAGCAGGAACCCGCCGTTGTCCCGGGAGCGGGCCAGGCGATCGGCGAGGACCGGGATGACGTCGGGCTCGTAGCGGTGGTCGGACCACAGGCGGTCGTGCAGGAACGCGGCGATGTCCTCGGTCAGCCGTTCCACCGGCACGGCGTCGAGGTCGAGCACGCTGTCGGACCCGCTCGCGGTGGCGTGCAGCGCGGGGAACCGACCCCGTGAGGAGCGGGTACCGATGAGGAGCCGGCAGCCGGCGCCGGCCGCGGCGGGTTCCAGCACCGTCGTCAACAGCTTCTCCGGGTCGACCGCCTCGTCCAACGCGTCGACCACGACGATCACCGGTCCCTCCTGGGACAGGCGCCGGAGCAGCGTCGCCACGTCGTCGCCGGGTTCCGCGTCACCGAGCGCCAGCGAGGGCTCCCCTTCGAGTTGTTCGGGGTCGAGCTGCCGCAGCAGGGACGACACCACCTCCGCGACGGTGCGCTCGCGGGCGTGCACGGCGATCACCCGGGCGGTGGGGCGCGGTCGGTGGTCCCGGATCCTGCTGAGCACCGCCCCGGCGACCTGCAGGAGTTGGCGGTGGGTCAGGCACGTGACCACGCCGAGCAGCGCCGACTTGCCCGAACCGGGGCTGCCGGTGACCACGAGGAGGTTCGTCCCGGTCTCTCCCGGCGATTCCATCCACCGGGCGATCCGGGCCAATTCCGCGTCGCGGCCGCTGAACAGGCAGCGGTCGGCGGTCGGGGTGCCGGTCGCCCGGGTGATGAAGTGCACGGGGTCCAGGCCGGGGTCGCTCTCCGCCGCCAACTGCCACAGCGCAGCGCTCGTCCGGGCGCGGTAGCGGGCGAAGGGGTCCTTGGCGTGGGCCGGGTTCGCGAAGAACCGGGCGGGCTCCAGCCGTGCCTGCGACGTCGGCGTGCGCAGGACCGAGGGGAAGTAGCCCGCGCCGACCTTCTGACCCAGCTCCCGGTCGATCTCGGCGGCGAGCGTCTCCACGGGCACGAACGGCAAGTCCGGCGTGACGTCGAGCCAGCCCTTGGCCAGGCGCTTCAGCACGGCGGCCGTGGCGGTGCTGAAGCGCGCCCCGAACGTCGACTCGTCGGCACCGCAGGCCGCGATCACCCAGGACTTGCGCCGTTGATCGGTCAGGTGGTGGAAGTCCTGGGTCGACAGCGCGGCACCCGCTCGGCACATGTCGAGCAGGAAGAGCGCGGGCCCGGTGGCGCCCGCCTCGACGTCGCCGAGCATCGCGCTGACGTTCAGCGCCGTCTTGCGCAGCTTCACGCCCCGGGCGCTGTCGAGCACGGCGAAGTAAAGCTCGTTGTTGAGGACCTCGCCGTGGCCGCTGAACAACAGCACCAGCGGCTCGTCCTCGGCCTGTTCCTGGAGCTCTTGCCAAGCGGTGGTGGCCGTGTCGCGGTCAGGGTCAACCAGGAGGCGACTGGTCGACGAGGTGAGGCGGTCGAGCGCTCCGCGCACGTCCTCCACCGCTGCCTCGACCTTGGACAGGGGCGAGAACGGCGCGGTCCCGGAGGCCTTCTCCTCCTCTGTGACGACCCGGACCGGGAAACCCCCGACGCCGACCACCCACGACCTGACCATCGCCACCCGTTCCGCGGAATCGGTCGGGCGCGCGGCACCCGTGCGACCATGGTGATCACCCGGCTTCACCCGACGGAGATCGGATTACCACACGGAGGTACCGCCCTGTCCGCAATAGTCGTGGTCCACGGGATCTGGAACCGGCAGAGGGGGTTGTCCGCGGAGGACGCCGCCGCCGGTCTCGCCCGGGCCGCGGAGGACCACCTCGCCCGCGGCCTCGAGAAGGCGAAGAAGAGCCCTCCCCCGCCTCTCGAGATCGTCATGGCTTACTACGCGGACCTGCTGTTCGACGATCCGCGGGACGAGCGGCAGGACGAGGAGGGCGAGGGCGATGGCCTCGACGACCTGACGGACGAGGAACTCGTGCTCGCCCGGCAGTGGCTCGCCCTCGCCGGGGTCGAGGCGCCGGACGAGCCGCAGAACCCGTTCCTGTGGCCGGTGCGGCAGGCCTTGGGCGTGCTCGCCCGGCGTCGCGGCGGGTCGGTCCAGCGGTGCGGGCGGGTGGTGGCCGCGTTGATCAGAGAGGTGTCCGCCTACACGGGGCAGCGCCACCGGCGCGAGGCGGCCCGCGATCGCGTCGCGGAGGTGATCCGGCGGGCGCGGCCGAGCGTCGTGGTTGCCCACTCGTTGGGATCGGTGGTCGCGTACGAGACCCTGCACGCCCACCCGGAGTTGGAGGTCGACCTGCTGGTGACCCTGGGATCGCCGCTCGGCGCGCCGGGGGCGGTTTTCCATGCGCTCGACCCCGCGCCGCGCGGAGAGCGGGGCGCCAAGCCCGCCGGTGTCGCGCGGTGGGAGGACTACGCGGACCTGGGCGACCTCGTGGCCCTGCCGCCGGAGCTGGGCGGCCGGTTCCCGGTGGACCACCACGCGAACGTCCACATCGGGCTGCTGGACTTCCACACCCTGGGCGCCTACCTGCGGCACCCGGAGGTCGCACGAGTGCTCACCCGGCACGTGGACCGGTGAGCGCGGATCAGCCCTCGGCGGCCGGCCACCGGACGACAGCGCGTCCTGGGTGTTCCCGCCGCTGCGACCGCTCTTAAGACGCCCGCGGGCGGGCGGCGGCTTCCGAGCACATCAGGAAGCTCACGGTGCGCACCGCGTCGTCGGCCAGCCCCGGGTGGGCGCGGCGAACGGCGCGCTCGACCTCCTCCTCGATTCGCCTCCACCCGCTGTTCTCCGGGGTGTTCCGGTCCCCTCGCGGACCGGGGGAGAGCCGCACCCCGGCGCACGCCCGCTCCGCGGTGGCGATCACCCGCATGACCTCGGGCAGCAGGGCGGGGTCGACGGCGTCGGGCTCCCTGGTCGGGCGCTTCCCGCCGTGCAGGTAGCGGCCCGTGTACTCGAGCAGCGCCGCGTCGAGCGGGGTCAGGCGCACGCCGCGCCGGGCGCGGTCGCGGTCCGCGTCGTACTCGTGGACGCGGCGCCAGTCGGACTTCTCGGTCGCGGAACGCAGCGCGGCGAAGACCTCGCCCCGTTCGAGCAGTTCGACGTCCGCGCCCTGGGCGACGAGTTGACGTCGGTCCCAGGCGATGTCCCGGAACAGCGCCTCCACCTCCTCCGGCGCGCCGAGGAGGATGGGGTCCAGCAGCGCGACCGCCGCGCGTTCGTCGAGCGGGCCCCGGGTCCCGGCCGCCGTGCACAGGGGCAGGAGCGCGCTCCACAGCAGCAGGTGCCGGGTCAGGTCGTCCCGGATCACCCGGAGGTGGGCCGCGGTGACCGGGACGGTGAACGTGCGGGGGTCGTGGTTGGCGTCGGCCCCGGCGCCGAGTTGGAGCCTCAGCCCGCCGTCCGCCCGGACCACCCGCGGGATCCAGCCGTTCTCCCGGGTGAACACGACCTCGCTCACGCCCAGTTCCCCAGCTCGGCGTCGACGCGGGGGTCCGTGCGCACCCACACCTCGCCGTCCGCGGCTCCCGGTGGGGTGTCCACGCGCTCCAGCCCGAGCACCCGGACCAGCTCCAGCAGCTCGTCCCGGGTCTCGCCGGCCTCCTCGACCGTGCAGCTGTCGAAGAGGACGTAGTGCACGTCCCAGCGGTCGTTGTAGCCGGAGTCGGCCCAGATGGCGCAGAAGCGGTCCACGGCCCCCCGGTCGAGCGGCGCGGTCGCGGGCCGTTCCGGTCCGACCGCGGCGAAGCCCCGCGCGACGTCCTCGGCGCTCCACCACGGCCCGGCTCCCGCGACCGCGTCGGGGGTGAAGTCGTCCACGAGGAAGACCTCCAGCAGCCGACCGACCCCCGTGGCCTCGACCCCCAGCCGCGCCTCCTGCAAGCGGGCCACGAGGCCGTCGGACAGGGCGCAGGGACCCGAGAAGGTGAAGACGCCGGTGGCGGGGTGGGGGACACCGTCCCCGGGCAGGGCGAGCAGGTCCGCCGGCACGCCGTCGTACAGCGCCGCGCGGGCGTCGGGGGAGGCGAGCGGGCTCGCGTGGTCGAACGTGGTCACCAGGCCGCGGCCGGCGTCGGTGAACCGGGCGTCGACGGTGTCGCCGTCCCCGTTGGCGTAGCCGTAGCGCGTGACCCCGGCGACCGTCGTCGGCTCGCGCCCGTCGACTCGGGTCAGGACCTCCAGCCGGCGGCGCAGCTCGCGCGGGTGGGTCCGCCGCAGCGCGGAACCGTCGAACTCGAACCGGAGGCGTGCGCGTTCGAGGGCGGCGAGGTCCGGCAGCCAGGGGCCGCGGAGGTCGAGGGCGGCGAAACCGCCGCGGACGAAGTCGGCCACCTGGTTCCGGTAGCCGCTGCTGCCGGTGACGAGGCGGTACTCGACCCGCGACCCCTTGACCCGGCAGGTGGCCCGGTCGTCGAACAGGAGCAGCAGCCCCTCGTCGTTCTCCTCGTCCTCGATGGAGAACGACGTGGCGCCGCCACCGCGGTGCCGGTCGACGAACTCCTGGAACGCGTCCTCCGCGGAGTGGGGACCACCCGGGAGCCACCCCTGCCGGTGGTCTCCGCCGTCGCTGAAGGTCAGTGGTCTCATCGCCGTCCTCGGTGTGCCGGTTCCCGCGCGGATGCTAACCGCGTGACCGCGGCGGGCCGGAGCCAGGACACCGGAGAACGCGAGCGCGCCCACCGACGCGTCCGGTCGTCTTGTGGTGGCCCGGTGTGCTTGCCGGGCTGCCGGGAATCACCCTGGTGGCCGCCGTCGTGTCGCCCTTCCGACCGTCGTGGCGTGCCTGCGCGGCCGGCTACGGTGGCTGGACCCTGCCCCCTCCTGAGGAGGACACATGAAAGCCAGAACCCGTGCGGCGTTATCCGCGGTGGGTGCGGTCGCCGCGCTGGTGAGCGCCGCGGCGCCCGCCTCGGCCGCTCCCGCGCTCACGCTCCACTGCGCCTCCGGGCAGAGCATGTTCAGCTGCTCCGCCTCCCCCTACACCCCCAACGCCACCATCACGTGGCAGGAGTTCGGCGCGCCCGCGCCGCACTGGGACGGGCAGTGGAGCGCGTACGGCTGGTGCGGTGTCGGTTCCTACCTGACCATCGGTGCCACGGTGTCCGACTCCACCGGCTCGACCAGCCGGACGGCGTCCTTCTGGTGCAGCGACCTCCCCTGGCCGTGATCCGCCCGGCGCCCCGCCGCGCCGGGTGCGCGGCTCGCGGCCGGCCCGGTCCGCCACGGGGCCCTCACGAGCACCGGGGGTGAGCCGGAACCGGCAGGTCGGGCGGGGATCAGCGTCCCGC
>NZ_JBHWIE010000086.1:0-26439 GCF_042732085.1 Actinosynnema sp. NPDC059797 | reverse complement strand
CGTGGTTCAGGGGGTTTTGGGGGTGGGGGGAGTGGAGGTGGGGGAGGTGGAAGAGGGGGTGGGGGTGGGGGTTTGGTTGGCGAGGATGATGCCTTCGAACTCGCGCAGCAGGTCGTCGTAGATCGGCGTGAGTGACACTTCGTAACCCCCATTGGCTGGTTCGTCCCCCGATTGGGCCAAGGCAGCCTACTTGTCGGGCATGGGTGGCTTCATGCGGTATTCACGAAGTTGATGCCGGTTCAGTCAGCTGTTGGTTGGGCACATCGGTTACCGGTGAGTTGTGTCGGCTGTTCACATGGGCGCTGCGTCGCAGGTCACCTAGCGTTCCTGGCCATGACTAGTGTTCCCGGTCACAGCACCGACCTGTCCGGCCGCACCGCCCTGGTCACCGGCGCGGGGAGCGGGATCGGGCGGGCGTGCGCGGTGGAGCTGGCCCGCGCGGGCGCCGAGGTGCACCTGGTCGACCGCGACCGCGACGCCGTCGCGGGGGCCGCCCGCGAGACCGGCGGCACGCCGCACGTGGTCGACCTCGCCGGGCCGGACCTGGAGCGGCTGCCCGCCGAGGTCGACGTGCTGGTCAACAACGCGGGCCTCCAGCACGTCGCACCGGTCCACGAGTTCCCGCCCGACCGGTTCGAGCTGCTCCAGCGGGTCATGGTCACCGCGCCGTTCCTGCTCGCGCGGCGCGTCCTGCCGCACATGTACCAGCGCGGCTGGGGCCGGGTGGTCAACGTCTCCAGCGTGCACGGCGCCCGCGCCAGCGCCTTCAAGTCGGCCTACGTCGCCGCCAAGCACGGCCTGGAGGGGCTGAGCAAGGTCATCGCGCTCGAGGGCGCGCCGCACGGCGTCACCAGCAACTGCGTCAGCCCCGGCTACGTCCGCACGCCGCTGGTCGAGAACCAGGTCGCCGACCAGGCCCGCGCCCACGGCATCGAGCCCGACCGCGTGCTGTCCGAGGTGCTGCTCACCCGGCACGCCATCAAGCAGCTCGTCGAACCGGACGAGGTGGCGTCGGTCGTGCTGTGGCTGTGCGGCCCGCACGCGAGCCGCGTCACCGGCTCCTCCTTCACGATCGACGGCGGCTGGACCGCCCAGTGAGCGCCCGAGCACCCGGCAAGACCCCGTCCCCCCAACGAAGTGGTGAACGCACATGACCGACGCCGCCCCGCCGAAGCCCGGCTTCGCCAAGGTCGTCACAGCCAGCCTGATCGGCACGACCGTCGAGTGGTACGACTTCTTCCTCTACGGCTCCGCGGCCGCGCTGGTGTTCAACAAGCTGTTCTTCCCCAACTCCGACCCGCTCACCGGCACCCTGCTCGCGTTCACCACCTACGCGATCGGCTTCCTCGCCCGACCCCTCGGCGGCCTGGTGTTCGGCCACTACGGCGACAAGCTCGGCCGCAAGAAGCTGCTCGTGCTGAGCCTGCTCATGATGGGCGGCGCGACGTTCGCCATGGGCCTGCTGCCCACCTACGCCGCGATCGGCGTGGCCGCGCCGCTGCTGCTGACGTTCCTGCGCCTGGTGCAGGGCTTCGCGCTCGGCGGCGAGTGGGGCGGCGCGGTGCTGATCGTGTCCGAGCACGGCTCGCCGGAGCGCCGCGGCTTCTGGGCGTCCTGGCCGCAGGCCGGCGTGCCGATGGGCAACCTGCTGGCCACCGCCGTGCTCGCGGTGCTGGCCGCGGTGCAGAGCGACGAGGCGTTCCTGGCGTGGGGCTGGCGGGTGCCGTTCCTGCTGTCCGGCGTGCTCGTGGTGATCGGCCTGTGGATCCGGCTGAGCGTCACCGAGTCCCCGGTGTTCCTGGAGGCCCAGCGCAAGGCCGCGGAACGGCAGCAGGTCGAGAAGCCGCCGATCGTGGCGGTCGTGCGGGACCACTGGCGCGAGGTGCTGATCGCGATGGGCGCCCGCATGGCCGAGAACGTGTCCTACTACGTGATCACCGCGTTCATCCTCGTCTACCTCACCACCGAGCTGGGGCTCTCGCGGTCGGTGGGCCTCAACGCCGTCCTCATCGGCTCCTTCGTGCACCTGGTGACGATCCCGTTGTGGGGCGCGCTGTCCGACCGCATCGGCCGCCGCACCACCTACCTGCTGGGCGCGGTCGGCATCGGCCTGTGGATGTTCGCCTTCTTCGCCCTGCTCGACACGAAGTCGTTCCTGCCGATCACGCTGGCGGTCACGGTCGGCCTGGTCCTGCACGGCGCGATGTACGGCCCGCAGGCGGCGTTCTTCTCCGAGCTGTTCGGCACGAAGGTGCGCTACTCGGGCGCGTCCATCGGCTACCAGCTCGCGTCGATCGCGGCGGGCGCGGTGGCGCCGCTCATCGCCACCGCCCTGCTCAGGGAGTACGGCGGCACGCTCCCGATCGTGCTGTACGTGCTGGCGATGTGCGTGCTCACGGTCGTCGCCGTGGTGGCGGCCAAGGAGACCCGGGGCACGTCCCTCAGCCGCACGGTCACCGAGCGCGCCCGCGTGAAGGCGTGACGGTGGAAGCATGACGGCATGACCGACGGGGCGGACGCGGTGGAGCACCTGCTGGAGCTGTTCGGGCTGTTGGCCGGCGACGCGGGCAGCGAGCGGCTGGCGGCGGTGCTCCCCGCGGCCCGCGCCGCCGGCCTGCCCGACGACGAGCTGGACCGGATCGCCCGCGCCACCGGGTGGGCGCTGCGCATCCGCCGCACGCTCACCGCGCACCGCCGCCGCGAGGCCGAGCTGGAGGCCCTGTTCGACACGGCCAACGACCTGGCGGGCGCGCGCGACCCGGACGCGGTGCTGCGGTCGATCGTGCGCCGCGCCCGGCTGCTGCTGGGCGCGGACACCGCTTACCTGAGCATGAACGACGCCGGCGAGCGCGGCACCTACATGCGGGTCACCGACGGCTCGATCTCCCCGCTGTTCCAACAGGTCCGGCTCGGCATGGGCGAGGGGTTGGGCGGGTTGGTCGCGCAGACCGCCCAGCCCTACGTCACCGCCGACTACTTCGCCGACGACCGCTTCAACCACACCGGCCCCATCGACGCGGCGGTCCGCGACGAGGGGCTGGTCGCGATCCTGGGCGTGCCGCTCAAGCTGGACCGCCGGGTCATCGGCGTGCTCTACGCGGCCAACCGCTCGCCCCGCCAGTTCCCGCCCGACGAGGTGGCGCTGCTGTCCTCGCTGGCCGACCACGCGGCCATCGCCCTGGACACCGCGAACCTGCTGGAGGAGACGCGCGCCGCGGGCGAGGTGATCCGCGCGCACAACGAGGCCATGCGCCGCGCCGAGGAGGCCCACGACCGGCTCACCGACCTGGTGCTGCGCGGCGCGGACGTGCCCGAGGTGGCCGCCGCCGTGGCGAAGGTGCTCGACGGCGGCATCGCGGTCCACGACAGCGACGGCGTGGAGCTGGCCCGCATCGGGACCGCGCCGGCCCCCGCGCCGCGCGCCGCCGTGCACGCCTCCCGCGCCGGCGGCCGGGCCGTGCCGCGGGAGGGCGCGTGGGTGTGCGCGGTGCTGGCGGGCCGCGAGCTGCTCGGCAGCATCACCCTCACCGACCGGCCGGACCTGGGCGACGCCGACCGCCGCCTGTTCGAGCGCGCGGGCGTGGTCACCGCCCTGCTGCTGCTCCTGCGCCGCACCGTCGCCGAGGCCGAGAACAAGGTCCGCGGCGAGCTGATCAACGACCTGCTGACCAGCGCGGACCTCGACCCCGTCGCGCTGCGCGACCGGGCCCGCCGGATCGGGGTCGAGCTGGCCGCGCCGCACGTGGTGCTGGTCGCGGACGGCCCGCGCGACCGGCTGTCGGCCGCCGCCGCGCACCACGCCTCCGGGTGCCGCGGCCTGGCGGGCGTGCACGGCGAGCACGTGGTGCTGGTGCTGCCCGGCACGGACCCGGCGTGCTCGGCGCGGGACGCGGCGCGCGTGCTGGGCAAGGCGGTCGGCGCGCCGGTGACCGTGGGGTCCGGCGGACCGGCCGAGGGACCCGGCCAGGTGGCCGCCGCGCACGCCGAGGCGGTGCGGTGCGTGCGGGCGCTGCTGCGGCTGGACCGGCGCGGCACCGGCGGCACGCTCGCCGACCTGGGCTTCGTCGGGGTGCTGCTGGGCGACCGCGCCGACGTCGCCGGGTACGTGCGGGCGACGCTGGGGCCGCTGCTGGACTACGACGCGAGCCGCGGCACCGAGCTGGTGCGCACGGTGACGGCCTACTTCGCGTGCGGCGCGAACCTCAGCCGCGCCAAGGACGAGCTGCACGTGCACGTGAACACCGTGGTGCAGCGGCTGGACCGGGTGGCGAGCCTGCTCGGCGAGGACTGGCAGTCGCCGGAGCGCGTGCTGGAGGTCCAGCTGGCGCTGAAGCTGATGAAGGTGCTCGGGTAGGTCCCGGCGCCGGGACCCACCCGAGCGGTCGTCACGCCAGCGCGCACTCCGTCGAGCCGACCACCGCCGGCCGGGGCACGGTGGCCGACGCGGGCGGCCGCTCGCCCGACAGCCACCCCTCCAGCGCGGCGAACGCGGTGCGGTGGCACGGCGTCAGCGGCCGCAGCCGGTCCGGGAACGCGTCGAACAGCGAGTCCACGTGCGTGCCGCCCTCGACGCGGTAGTAGCGGAACAGGGCCCCGCGCCCGGCCCGGCGCACCATGTCCGCGTACGCGTCGGAGTCCGAGACGGGCAGCAGGGCGTCCAGCGTGCCGTGGAGGGTGAGCAGCGGGCGGCCGATGCGCCCGGTCAGCGCGATCCGCTCGACGGCCCGCTGCGCCCGCGGGCGGGTGGCGTAGTCGTAGTCGGCGTCGCACGCGGGGGTGCCGGGCGCGCAGAACGGCGTGCCGGCCTCCAGGTCGCCGTCCCAGCCGGGGTCCAGCTCCTCGCGGTAGATCCGCTGGGTCAGGTCCCAGTAGTAGGAGTGGTGGAAGTCCCACAGGAACTCGGACTCGGCGGGGAAGCCCGCCTCGACGACCTTCGCGCGGTCGCCGGTCCGGTAGCCGGTGAGGGCGGACGGCAGGGACGTGAGCAGGTTGGGGCCCCGCGCGGTCCACAGGGTGCCCTCCCAGTCGACGCCGCCGTCGTACAGCTCGGGGTGGTTCTCCAGCTGCCAGCGCACCAGGTAGCCGCCGTTGGACAGGCCGGTGGCGATGGTCCGCGCCGGCGGCCGGCAGTAGCGCTGGGCGACGACGGCCCTGGCCGCCCTGGTCAGCTGGGTGACGCGGGAGTTCCACTCGGCGATCGCGTCGCCGGGGCGGCGGCCGTCGCGGTGGAAGGCCACGCCGGTGTTGCCCTTGTCGGTGGCGGCGAAGGCGTAGCCGCGGGCCAGCACGAAGTCGCTGATGGCGCGGTCGTTGGCGTACTGCTCGCGGACGCCGGGCGAGCCGGTGACGACGAGGCCGCCGTTCCACCGCTCGGGCAGGCGGATGACGAACTGCGAGTCGTGCGCCCAGCCGTGGTTGGTGTTGCCGGAGGAGGTGTCGGGGAAGTAGCCGTCGAGCTGGGCGCCCGCCACGGGGGTGGGCGCGGGGAGGTCGGCGGGGGTGAGACCGGCCCAGTCGGCGGGGTCGGTGCGCCCACCCGCGGTGGACAGGTCGTCGAGGCGGGTCAGTTCCTGGTGCTCGGCGCCCGGGACGCGCAGGGGACCGCATCCCGTCGCGTGCGCGGGTACCGCCTGCACCGTGGTGGCGAGGAGCGCTGCGATCAGCGGAACGGCGATGTTCACCCCCGGGACCGTAAGGCGGTTCGCGGTGCGCGGTAATGGCGCGCACCGCCATGCCGCGCCTTCCCGGTGTGGTGGGGACAGCCACCCGGCCGGGGGTGGTCGTGGTGACCGGGGGTCAAGTGGTCACCCGTCACCCCCGCGGGGCACGTCCGAGTGGCTGATGCCGGTGGTGCACTGCGGTCCGGAGCCGGTTGCGCTGGGCCGTCAGGGGGGAGGGAAGCCGACCTGAGTGGGACTGCGTCGCACGATCGTGGCGTTTCGGGGATGCCGGTCGGGGTAGCTGAGTTGACGCAGTGAAGTTCGCACCTCCAGGTGATTTACGTTCACCCGGCGTGAGGTGTCTGCTTCCGGGGTGACTGAGCAACGGCGCTCGAAGCGCACCGACCAGGAGTGGGACCTGATCCGGCGCATCCAAAACCTCGCCAAACGGGCTGAACGCACCGCGTACGACCACTCGAACCTCGTGGGACCGCCACCGTCCCAGCAGCACCTGGACATCCTGGCGGAGATCCGCGCGCTCACCGAGCAGGCGGTGGCGCAGCGGATGCCGAGACCGGCCAACCTGCCCCGCCAGGCCGAGCCGGTCGACAACCCGAAGGTGACCGCACCGCTCAACTAGGTCGCCGCGGGCTGGGGAACGGCCCCAGCCCGCGCCAACCCCGCGCCGGGGTGCCCGCGAGTCCCGCCCGCAGCGGGGCCGCAGGGTCGGGCGGCGCAGGGTCGGGCGGCGCGGAGTGCGCCCGCGACGTCGACCGGACCCCGCCCCCTCAGCGGCGGCGGACCAGCTTCACCAAGCCCTTGAACGTCTCCTCCAGGCCGGAGGAGAACGGGTTGTCGTTGACCAGGTAGGTCCAGGTCGTGTTCGGCCGGTGCACGCCCGCTTCCGCCAGGTGCGCGCCCTCCTCGTCGATCTCGACCTTGGCGAAGGTCTCCTCCGCCTCGTCCCACGCGTCCGGCACGATCTTGTTGTAGGCCGGGATCGCCTCGCGGTGGAACTCGTCCAGCGGGTTCTGCCGGGCCAGCGCCCGCAGGTGGATGCCCTCCCGCAGGTCGGTCAGGAACACCAGGTGGTCGCTCCACCGCTGGTCGAGGTGGTGCAGCGCGATCAGCCGCGCCGCCTTCTCCTTGATCCCCCGGTCCAGCTCGGCCAACTCCTCGGCCCGCTCCGGCCTGCGCTCGGCCAGCTCCCGCCACGCGGCGTCGGTGCGCAGCAGGTTGTCCCGGAACTTCAGGATGAGCTGGCGCTGGTGCTCGATCAGCTTGTTGTACCGCCACGTGTTGCGGTGGATCTCCAGGTGCACGCCCTCGGCGACGCGCTGGGCGTGCTCCACGGCGTGCAGCGTGCCCTCGTCGGTCACCCGGCCGTCGTCGTCGACCTCGGCGGGCTCGTCGTGGTCGGGCACGTACTGCGTGACCAGCTCGTCCTGGAGGGACGAGAAGAACACCGAGCCGCCCGGGTCGCCCTGGCGGCCGGCGCGGCCGCGGAGCTGGTCGTCCAGCCGGCTGCTGGAGTGCCGCCCGGTGCCGATGACGTACAGGCCGCCCAGCTCGGCGATGCGCTCGTGGTCGGTCGACTCGTGGCCGCCGAGCCGGATGTCGGTGCCGCGGCCCGCCATCTGGGTGGAGACCGTGATCCGGTCGAACGAGCCCGCGTCGGCGATGATCGACGCTTCCTCGGCGTCGTTCTTGGCGTTGAGGACCACGCACTCCAGGCCCGCCTCGGACAGCTTGCGGGACAGCCGCTCGGACTCGGCCACGTCCAGCGTGCCGACCAGGATCGGGCGGCCCGTGGCGTGGACCTCCTTGATCTCCGCGACGATCGCCGCTTCCTTCTGCTCCAGCGTCGCGTACAGGCGGGACGGCTCGTCCTCGCGGACGGTCGGCACGTTCGGCGGGATGACCAGCACTTCCAGCTGGTAGAAGTCGCGCAGCTGCTCGGCGACGGCCACCGCGGTGCCGGTCATGCCGCACACCGTCGGGTAGCGGCTGAGCAGGGCCTGGACGGTGATGGAGTCCAGCACCTCGCCCGCGTCGGTGGTCGCGACGTTCTCCTTCGCCTCGACCGCCGCCTGGAGGCCGTCGGGCCAGCGCTGGAGCTTGGCGATGCGGCCGCGGGTGTCGTTGATCAGGTGCACCTTGCCGTCGCGGACGATGTAGTCCACGTCGCGGTGCAGCAGGACCTGCGCGTGCAGCGCCACGTTGACCTTGGACAGCGTGGTGGAGACGTGCTCGTCGGAGTACAGGTCGATGCCGCCGAGGGCGCGTTCGACCAGCTCGCTGCCCGCGCCGGTCAGGTAGACGTTGCGCTCCTCGTCGTCGATCTCGAAGTGCAGGTCGCGGCGCAGGCGCTTGACCAGGTCGGCCAGCGCCGGGTCGACCGCCGGGCCCGCCGTGGAGCCCGCGAGGACCAGCGGCACGCGCGCCTCGTCCACCAGCACCGAGTCGGCCTCGTCGACCAGGGCGACGCGCGGTTCGGGCACGATCAGGTCGTCCACGTCGGTGGCCAGCCGGTCGCGCAGCACGTCGAAGCCGATCTCGCTGACCGAGGCGTAGGTGACCTCCGCCTGGTAGGCGGCGCGGCGCTCCTCGGGCTTCGAGCTCTGGTTGATCCAGCCCACGCTCACGCCGAGCAGCTCGTAGAGCGGCCCCATCCACTCGGCGTCGCGCTGGGCGAGGTAGTCGTTGACCGAGACGACGTGCACGTGGTCGCCGCGCAGCGCGAAGCCGGCGGCGGCGATGGCGCCGGAGAGCGTCTTGCCCTCACCGGTCGCCATCTCGACGACGTGCCCTTCGAGCAGCCCGAGCGCGCCGAGGACCTGCACGTCGAACGGCCGCAGGCCCAGGGCCCGGTCCGCGGCCTCGCGCCCGAGCGCACAGACCTCGACCAGCTCGGGACGGCCGAACTCGGACTTCTCGCGCAGCTTCGCGGCCGCGGCGGTCAGCTCCTCGTCGCTCAGCTCTTTCACGCGCTCGGCCCGCTCGTTCACCTCGTCGAGCAACTTGCGGTAGGGCGTGAGGTCGGCGGAGCCGGGCTTCTGCGCGAACCGGCGCAGCCGCTGCTTGAACCGTCCCAGAAGAGTGGTCACGGCACGGCAACGTACGGCAAGCGCGCAACGTTCCGCACGTCACCCGGTTGACCGTTCACTCGGGTGAGCTGGTGGGACCCGGTGCGCGTCACCCGCAGGAGTGCGGGAGGTGCTACCGCCGAGTGGGCGAACTCGGCCCCTCCGGGGTCGGTTCGGCCCGCCTGGTCCCTGCCCAGCGCGACTACTGAGCGGTAGCCTCCGACTCCCACGGGTGACGACATTGGCCAGGGGGAGAAGTGCTGGACGCATTCGTGCGCTGGTTGGACGGCGTGCTGGCGGACGAGGGCGCGCCGGCGGTCGTCAAAGCGGTCCTCGGGCTGATGTCCTTCGCCGTGCTGCTGGGAGCGGTGTTCGGGAGCGCCGCCGTCAAGGCCGGCGCGCTGGCGGCCGCCGTTTTCTCGGTGTTCTCACTGGCCCTCGCGCTGCTCGTCCGGCAGAGGGCGCTGAAGCGCCAGGTCGAAGACGGCATCGCCCTGGTGTCGAAATACTCGAAAATCGTCGCGGACGACCGGCACCCCTCTTACCAGGTGATCCGGTGGGAGGAGCACCTCGTCGTCGAGGCCAACGGCGACGCGCGGAAACTCCTCACGATCCGGGCGAAGGTGATCAACGACCTCCAGGTCCTCCGCCTGGTCGAGGGGTGCCGGTGGCCCCAGCCCGCCCGGCGCCGGCAGGACGTCCGGGTCACGGTGCGCAACCTGTTGATCGGTGACCTGCCGGGGGCCAGCCTGAGCACGACGGTGGCGTGGGTCAGCGACGGGAAACTGGTGCTCATCGTGCACTTCCCCAGGCCGCCGCGGGTGGAGAGCGAGATCAACATCTCGGTCGAGTTCGCCTGGCCCGGCATGTGCAGGCCGCTCATGCGCGACCAGGTCCCCGAGGAGTTCTCCGTCCGCTTCCTGACGCCCGTCTTCTACGCCCGCTACAAGGTGGTCCTGCCCAGGGGCTTCGACGCGTACCTGGAGCCGATCGGGTTCGAGGAGCACGAGAACGGTTTCGCGGCGGGGCCGAGCACCGCCGAGGACGGCCGGCCGGTCTTCCTCTTCGAGGGTTTCGACCTGCCGGAGCGCCGCACCATCGGCATGCGCCTGGAACTGAAGGGAAGGGTGTGACCACGTGGTCACACCCTCCCCTTTTCGGGTGACCACCACCGGTGGTCAGCCGTCATTGCCGCTTTCGCCACCGAATGGATTCCCGATAGGATTTGCCTCGTTCACCTGTACCGTTCGCACGGGCGCACGTTAGTCCTAAAAGGACTGTGGGGGCAAATTCGAGAAAAACTCATTTGCCCGGCTTGTGCGTCTCCGGCAACCCGAGCACCGAACCCAGCGTCACCAGCCCCATCACCAGCAGGAACGCGGACACCGACAGCGAAGTCCCCGTGGCCACCAGCAGCGCCGTCATGATGAACGGGGTCCCGCCGCTCACCAGGATCGACGCCAGCTGGTACGCCAGCGACGCGCCCGAGTACCGCACGTGCGGCTCGAACAGCTCCGCCAGGTACGCCGCCACCGGCCCGTACACCAGGCTCGACCCGATGCCCGACACGGTCAGCGCCACGAACAGCAACCCCAGCGACGCCGTGTCGACCAGCCAGAAGTACGGGAACGCCCACACCGCCATGGCCACCGCGCCGACCACGATCAGGGGCCGCCGGCCGTGGCGGTCCGACCAGCGCCCGGCCAGCAGGATCACCGGCACGGACAGCAGCGACGACAGCAGCGTCACCACCAGCACCGGGTTGCGCTCCAGGCCCAGCTCCCGGGTCGCGTAGTCGAGCACGCCCGCGATGCTCACGTAGAACACCGCGTTCGACGCGAACATCAGCCCGGCGCCCAGCAGCACCGGCCGCTTGTGCGTCCGCAGCACCTCCGACAGCGGCGCGACCGGCGCCTCGCCGCGCCGCTCCTTGATCTCCCGGAACACGGGGCTGTCCTCCACCTTCAACTGGATGAACAGCACCACCGGGAACAGCAGCGCGCTCGCCAGGAACGGCACCCGCCACCCCCACGAGGCGAACGACGCGGCCGGCAGCAGCGCCCCGGCCAGCAGGAACGCCACGTTGCCCAGGATGACCCCCAGCGGCACCCCGGCCTGCCCGAACGTCCCGGCGAACCCGCGCCGCGCGGGGCCGGCGGTCTCGGTCAGCAGCAGCACCACGCCGCCCCACTGGCCGCCGACCGCGATGCCCTGGAGGAACCGCAGCGCCACCAGCAGCACGGGCGCCAGCACGCCGATCGACGCGCTGGTCGGCAGCAGGCCGATCAGGAACGTCGCGCCCGCCATCAGCGCCAGGCACGTCACCAGCGCGGGCTTGCGCCCGTACCGGTCGCCGACGTGCCCGAACACCAGCCCGCCGAGCGGCCGGGCGATGAACCCGGCCCAGAACGTGCTGAACGACAGCAGCAGCCCCACCAGCGGCGTGGCGCCCGGGAAGAACAGCTTCGGGAAGACCAGCGCGGCCGCGGTGGCGTAGATGAAGAAGTCGTACCACTCCAGCGAGGAGCCGACGAGCCCGGCGGCCATGAGCTTGCTCAGCGTGCGGCGCTGGTCGGGCGGGGCGGTCGTGACCATGCTTTTCCCTTCACCAGGTGTCCAGGAACGGACGTTTCTTGCCGTCGCGGGCGGGCCTCGGCCCGCAGGTGAGCTGCGAGGTGACCCAGTGCCGGGTGTCGGCCGGGTCGATCACGTCGTCGATCTCGAACGCGGAGGCCACGTTGAGCGCCTTGCCGTGCTCGTGGGCGGCGGCGACCATCGCCTCGAACGCCTCGCGGCGCTGCTCCGGGTCGTCGATGGCGTCCAGCTCCCGCCGGTACCCCAGCCGCACCGCGCCCTCCAGGCCCATCGGGCCGAACTCGCCGCTGGGCCACGCCACGGCGAACCGGGGCGCCTTGAGGCTGCCCCCCGCCATCGCCTGCGCGCCCAGCCCGTACGCCTTGCGCAGCGCCACGAACCCGAACGGCACGTCGAGGTTCGCCCCGGCCACGAGCAGCCGGGTCAGGTGCCGCACGGTGGCCGTGCGCTCGGCGTCCGGCCCGACCATGAACCCGGGCGTGTCGCACAGCGACAGCACCGGCAGGTCGAACGCGTCGCACAGCCGCAGGAACCGCGCGGCCTTGTCCGCCGCGTCGGAGTCGATGGCGCCGCCCAGCCACGCCGGGTCGTTGGCGAGGATCCCCAGCGGCGCGCCCTCCACGCGCGCCAGCGCCGTGACGACCCCGCGCCCGAACGACGGCCGCAGCTCCAGCACCGACCCGGTGTCCGCGAGCGCCTCCACCACGGTCCGCACGTCGTAGGCGCGCACCCGGTTCTCCGGCACGGCGTGCCGCAGCACCCGCTGGTCCGCGCACTCCCACGCGTCCACCGGCCCCTGGAAGTACGACAGGTACTTCCGCGCCGCCGCGACGGCCTCGGCGTCGTCGGCCACCAGGACGTCGATCACGCCGTTGGGCGCCTGCACGTCGACCGGCCCGACCTCCTCGGGCCGGAACACGCCGAGCCCGCCGCCCTCGATCATGGCCGGCCCGCCCATGCCGATGGTGGCGTCGCGGGTCGCGATGACCACGTCGCAGGTGCCCAGCAGCACGGCGTTGCCCGCGAAGCACCGCCCCGACGCCACGCCCACCAGCGGCACCAGCCCGGACAGCTTCGCGAACAGCTCGAACGCCGCGCAGTCCAGCCAGCTGACGCCCGCGTGGTCGGTGTCGCCGGGCCGCCCGCCGCCGCCCTCGGCGAACAGCACCACGGGCAGCCGCTGCCGCTCGGCCAGCTCGAACATCCGGTCCTTCTTGGCGTGGTTGCGGATGCCCTGCGTGCCCGCGAGCACCGTGTAGTCGTAGGACATCGCCACGACCCGCTCGCCGTTCACCCGGCCGACGCCCGCCACCAGCCCGTCCGCGGGGGTGCGCTCGACCAGCTCGTCCAGCGACCGCCGCCGGCGCTGCGCCGCGATGGCCAGCCCGCCGTACTCGACGAAGTCCGAGCACAGGTCGGCGATGTTCTCCCGGGCCGTGCGCCGCCCGGCCGCGTGCCGCCGCGCCTCCGCCCCGGGGCGGCTGAAGTCGTGCCGCGCCAGCGCCTCCGCCAGGTCGGGCCGCACCTCGTCCAGGTCGACCTCGGCGGCCTTCTCCTCGACCGCCGCGTCCACGCCCTCGGCCAGCAGCGCGCCCTCGGCCACGGTGTCGCCGACCGAGACCAGCACGCGCCCGTCGCCGACCGGCACGACGTGCTGCATCTTCATCGCCTCGACGACGACCGCGCCGTCCTCGACGGCCACGACCGTGCCCCGCACGGGCGCGCGCGCCCCGGTGTCCTCGCGCGGCAGCGAGTCCACCAGTCCGGTGTGCGCCCGCCACACGTCCGGGTGGTCCAGGAGGCCGCGCAGGAACGGGATGTTGGTCCTGGCGCCGTCCACGGCGAACTCGTCCAGCGCCCGCCGCGCCCGCTTGAGCAGCGTGTCCGGGTCGTCGGCGTGCACCACGACCTTGGCCAGCAGCGGGTCGAAGCCCGGCGCCGCGCGGTAGCCGGCCGACGCGTGCGTGTCGACCCGCACGCCCGGCCCGGTCGGCGGGGTGAACGCCGACAGCCTGCCCGTCGAGGTCAGGCTCACCCGCAGCTGGACCGCCCAGCCGCGCGGGGTGTGCGCCAGGTCCGGCTCGACCTCGGTGGCGAGCAGGAGCTGGGCGCGCACCAGGTCCAGGCCGGTGACCTGCTCGGTGACGGTGTGCTCGACCTGGAGCCGGGGGTTGGCCTCCAGGAACGCGAACCGCCCGTCCGGCGCGACCAGGAACTCCACCGTGCCCAGGCCCGTGTAGCGGACCGCGCGGGCGATCGCGGCCGCCGCGCCGTGCAGCGCCGCCCGCAGGTCGGGGGGCAGGTGCGGCGCGGGCGCGACCTCGACCAGCTTCTGGTGCCGGGACTGGAGCGAGCAGTCGCGGTCGCCGAGCACGGTCGTGCCGACCAGCTGGACCTCGACGTGCCGGGCGGGCTCCATCAGCTCCTCCGCGTACACGGCGTCGTCGCCGAACGCGGCCAGCGCCTCGGCGCGGCACCGCCGCACGGCGGCCGGGAGGTCGGCGAGGTCGCGCACCACCCGCACGCCCTTGCCGCCGCCACCGGCCGCGGCCTTGACCACCACGGCGCCGTGCGCGCGGAAGAACTCCTCGAACCCGGCCCCGTCCTCGCCCCCGTCCTCGGCGCCCGCCAGGACCGGCACGCCGACCCGGGCGGCCAGCTCGCGCGCCCGCCGCTTGTCGCCCAGCAGCTCCAGCACCTCGGGCGGCGGCCCGACGAACGTCAGCCCGGCCTCGGCGCACCGCCGCGCGAAGTGCGCGTTCTCGGCCAGGAACCCGTAGCCGGGGTGGACCAGGTCGCACCCGCCGGCGGCGGCGACCACCGCGTCCGCGTCCAGGTACGACCGCTCGTCGGGCAGCCGCACGGCGCGGTCGGCGAACCGGGCGTGCGCGTCGTCGGAGTCGGTGACGAGCGCGACGGCGCCCCACCCCAGGTCGGCGGCGGCGCGCAGCACGCGGACGGCGACCTCTCCCCGGTTGGCGACGAGCAGCGTGGGCACCTTCAACCTCCTGAGCGACCGCTTAGTATGTGACGCCGGTCGCATACTGGCACCCGGGCTGCCGTTCGTCCAGAGGCAACTGATTTGTCCGACCGGACGTCATAGGGGCATTCGGGCACCGGGGCACCGCCCCGGAAGCGGGTCAGGAGGCACCACCGTGGTTTTCAAGAGGATGTTGCGCGCGTTCGGGGTCGGCGGTCCCACCGTCGACACGGTGCTGACCACCCCGGACGTCCGGCCCGGTGAGCAGCTGGCCGGCGAGGTCCGCATCGCGGGCGGCGACCACGCCGTCGACATCGACCGGGTCAAGCTGTCGCTGGTCACCAGGGTCGAGGTGGAGAGCGGCGACAACGAGTACAACCGCAACCTCGAGTTCGCCCAGGTCGTCGTCGGGCAGCGCATCGGCGTCGGCCCGGGGCAGAACCTCTCGCTGCCGTTCCGGTTCCCGGTGCCGCTGGAGACGCCGCTGACCGTGGTGCACGGGCAGCTCCTGCGCGGGATGACCATGGGCCTGCGCACCGAGCTGGAGGTCCGCGGCGCCGTGGACCCCGGCGACCTCGACGCGTTCAACGTGCACCCGCTCCGCTCGCAGGAGCACGTGCTCAACGCGTTCGGCGCGCTCGGCTTCCGCTTCCAGCGGGCCGACAACGAGCAGGGCCGCATCCACGGCGTGCCGCAGCAGCTGCCGTTCTACCAGGAGATCGACTTCCTGCCCCCGCAGCAGTTCCTGTCGAAGATCAGCCAGCTGGAGCTGACCTTCGTGACCGACCCGCACCACCTGTACGTGGTGCTGGAGGCCGACCGCCGCGGCGGGGTGCTGCGCGCGGGCGGCGACACGTTCGGGCACTTCGCCATGTCGCACGACGAGGTGCTGCGCTCCGACTGGGCGGCGCTGCTGCACCAGTGGATGGAGAAGGTGGCGGGCCGGCGGTCCTTCGGCGGGTTCGGCCTGTAGGGCGCGGCGGGGCCGGGTTCACCGGACCTGGGGTTCACCGGATGCGGGGTCACCGGAGTGGGCGAATCCAAGTCGGTGATCCGGCCGCGACCGGCGCGTTCGGTGGGATGATCCGGTGGACCCCTCGACGAAGCGGGGGACTTCGCAACGGACGAACCGCGGGAGGCGTCATGGGCATCGGCGGCGTGATCAGCGCTTTGATCGTGGGGCTCATCATCGGTCTGCTCGGCAAGCTCATCGCACCGGGCAAGCAGTCCATCCCGATCTGGCTCACCATCGTGGTCGGCATCGTGGCGGCGTTCCTCGGCACGCTCGTGGCCAGGGCGTTCGGCGTCGAGGACACCAGGGGCATCGACTGGATCGAGATCCTGGTGCAGGTGCTCATCGCGGCGGTCGGCGTCAGCCTGGTGGCCGGCTTCTACGGCAGGAAATCCGTGCGCTGACCACCTCCCCGGGCCACCGCTCGGACCACCGCGCAGACCCCGCGCCGACCACCGCCGGGGACGCGCCGACGAGCAGGGGTACCCCGCCCAAGGGGACCCCTGCTTTCACGTTATCTCCGGGGTACGACAATTCCCGGATGGCCGATGAGTCGTCAGCCGAGCCGAGGGGCATCCTCGACGGCTTCGGCGCCTACCGCACCGCCCGCGCCGACCACCACCGCGACCTGTTCGCGCGCGGCACGGTCGTGCTCGACACCGACACCCTCCTCAGCCTCTACCGCTGCACACCCCGGTCCCGGGCCGACTTCCTGCGCGCCCTCCAGCGCATCCGCGACCGCCTGTGGGTGCCGCACCAGGTGCTGGCCGACTTCTGGCGCCGCCGCGAGGCCGTGCTGGGCGAGGCGGAGCAGGCGTCCGCGCGGGCGGCCGAGGTCCTGCGCCGGGCGGAGGAGCAGGCGGTGCGCGGGCTGCGGGCCTGGTCGGACCGGGTGTCGTTCGCGCCGGACGAGCGGTCCGCGCTGGAACGGGTCCTGCGGGACGCCCACGAGCACGTGGTCGCGCGGCTGACCGAGGCCACCCGGCAGGAAGCGGTGGTGGACACCGAGGAGGACCAGGTGGTCGCCGACCTCGACGGGCTGCTCTACGGCCGCGTCGGCGACCCGCTGACGCCGGACGAGCACCGCGCGGCGCTGGCGGAGGCCGCCGAGCGCGCGAGCCGCGGGTTCCCGCCCGGCGAGGGCGGCTACCTGGTGTGGCGGCAGGTCCTCGCGGAGGCCGCGCGGCGCAAGCGGGACGTCCTGCTCGTCACCGGCGAGGCGGCGGAGGGCTGGTGGCGCCTCGACGAGCGCGGCAGCGCCCGGGGTCCCCGGCCCGAGCTGTACGAGGAGCTGCGCGCGGTGGCCGGCGTGCGGCTGTTCACCATGCGCCCGGACGTCTTCCTCCGCCACGCGCACGAGCTGCTCGGCCCCGCCGCCCGGGAGGGGGCCGCCGACGACGTCGAGCGGGCGCTCCGGCAGGCCAACACCTCGGCCCTCCAGGTGCTCGCCTTCAACTTCGTGGAGGTGTTCCTGGCCCGCGACCTCATGCCGGACTACCACACCGGTGACGGCCACGTGGTCCTGCGGGCCGGGGAGGCGGGCGACCGGCGGCGGGCGTTCCTGGTCGACCCGCCGTTCGCGGAGCCGGGCGCCTCGGTGAAGTGGGTGGCCAGGCTGGTGCGCGCGCACACCGAGCCCGGCGGCGAGGACGTGGTCGTGTTCCCGGACCGGCCCGGCGACCGGGTGCTCGACGGCCTGGCCAACCTGGGCATCCCCGTGATGTGGCCGGTCGGCGACGACTGGGAGGGGTCGGAACCGGCCCGCGAGCGGGGCTGGATCGCGGTCTGAGGGCCGGACCCGGCCGCGGCGCCAGGCCCAGGGTGCCGGGCTGGAGGGCCGGCCTAGGGCGCGGTCTTGGCGCCGACCATCCGCAGCACCAGGTCGGCGTACAGGTCGCCGATCTCCGCCGGCGTCCGCCCCCGGTCCGGCTGGAACCACCGCGCCACGTCGATGCACAGCGACAGCACCGCCAGCGTCGCGCCCCGCACGTCGGGCACGTCGAACACCCCGGCCGCCACGCCCGCCTCGACCATGTCCCGCACCGCGCCCTCGATGTGCCGCCGCAGCTCGACGACCTCCGCCAGGTGCTCGGGCGTCAGCGCGCTCAGCTCGTACTGCACCACGCGCGCGGTCACGTGGTACTCCGCGTGCCACGTCGCGAACGCCCGCACCGCCGACGCCAGCCGCGCCACCGGGTCGTCGCCGGTGACCGACGTCAGCACGGACAGCGAGGTCGCGTGCCCGATCCGGGAGATCTGGAACAGCAGTTCCTCTTTGGACCGGTAGTGGATGTAGACGGCGGCGGGCGACATGCCCGCCTGCGCCGCGATGTCCCGCGTGGTGGTGGCGTGGTAACCGCGCACCGAGAACGCGGCGGCGGCCGCGATGAGCATCCGGCGCGCGGCCGGCGGGGTCACCGACGACCACGTGGAATCCAGCCGGTCGAACTCGTCGCGCCTTGACACGACCACGGACGATACCTCAGGCTGACAGCTAAGCAACCGCTTAGTATGGAGGCTGGAGAAGTGCGCCGCACGCTGTACGGACCCGATCACGAAGCGTTCCGCGAGAGCGTGCGGGCGTTCGTCGACCGCACCCTCACGCCCAACCGCGACAAGTTCATCGAGCAGCGCCACATCGACCGCGAGGTGTGGCTCGAAGCGGGTCGCCAGGGGCTGCTGGGCCTGGAGGTCCCCGAGGAGCACGGCGGCAGCGGCGCGGGCGACTACCGCTTCAACGCCGTCCTCGGCGAGGAGCTGTCCAAGGTCAGCGCGGCCATGTCGTCGTGCCTGGGCATCCACTACGACGTGGTCGCCCCCTACCTGGTCGACCTGTGCACCGAGGAGCAGAAGCGGCGCTGGCTGCCGCGGTTCTGCTCGGGCGAGCTGGTCACCGCCATCGGCATGACCGAGCCGTCCGGCGGCTCCGACCTGGCGGCGCTGAAGAGCACCGCCGTCCGCAAGGGCGGCGACTGGGTCCTCAACGGCTCCAAGACCTTCATCACCAACGGCTTCTCCGCCGACCTCGTCGTGGTCGCCGCCCGCACCGACCCGGAGAAGAGGGCGCGCGGCATCACGCTGTTCGCCGTCGAGGCCGGCATGGCGGGCTTCGAGCGCGGGCGCAAGCTCGACAAGGTCGGCCAGCCCGAGTCCGACACCGCCGAGCTGTTCTTCACCGGCGTCCGGATCCCGGCGGAGAACGTGATCGGCGAGGTCGACCAGGGCTTCATCCACATGATGGAGCGCCTGCCGCAGGAACGCGTCGGCTCCGCGATCGCCAACCTGGCCCACGCCGCGCAGATCCTGGAGGAGACGATCGCCTACACCAAGGAGCGCAAGGCCTTCGGCCAGGCCGTCGGCTCCTTCCAGCACAACAAGTTCCTGCTCGCCGAGCTGGTCACCAAGGTCGACGTGACGCAGGCCTTCGTGGACCGGTGCACCGAGGCCCACACCCGCGGCGAGCTGACCGCCACCGACGCGGCCAAGGCGAAGTACTGGAGCGCCGAGGTCCAGAACGACGTGCTCGACGCCTGCGTGCAGCTGCACGGCGGTTACGGCTACATGACCGAGTACCGCGTGGCCCGCGCCTGGATGGACGCCCGCGTCACCAAGATCTGGGCCGGCTCCAACGAGATCATGAAGGAACTCATCGGCCGCGACCTCGGCCTGTAGGAACCCTGGAGGACAAGCCATGCCCGAGGCCGTCGTCGTCGCCACCGCGCGTTCCCCGATCGGTCGCGCCCGCAAGGGCTCGCTGGTCGACCTGCGCCCGGACGACCTGGCAGCCCAGGTGGTCGGCGCCGCCCTGGCGCAGGTGCCCGCGCTCGACCCGCGCGAGATCACCGACCTGCACCTGGGCTGCGCCGAGCCGCAGGACGAGCACGGGCAGAACGCGGCCCGCCGCATCGCCGTCCAGCTCGGCCTGGACACCGTGCCCGGCACCACGGTCAACCGGTTCTGCGCCTCGTCGGTCCAGACGGCGCGGATGGCCTTCCACGCCATCAAGGCGGGGGAGGGGCACGCGTTCGTCAGCGCGGGCGTGGAGTGCGTCTCCCGCTACCGCCACGGCGACCCGCACCCCAACCCCCTGTTCGACGCCGCCCGCGCCCGCACCGAGCGCACCGCCGAGACCAACGAGGCGTGGCACGACCCGCGCGAGGACGGCGAGCTGCCCGACTACTACATCTCCATGGGGCAGACCGCCGAGAACGTCGCCACGCTGCTGGGCATCGGCCGCCGCGAGCAGGACGAGTTCGGCGTGCGGTCGCAGAACCTGGCGGAGAAGGCCATCGCCGACGGCTTCTTCGCGCGCGAGATCACGCCGGTGACGCTGCCGGACGGCACGGTGGTCGACACCGACGACGGCCCGCGCGCCGGCGTCACCTACGACGCGGTGGCCGCGCTCAAGCCGTCGTTCCGTCCACAGGGGACGGTCACGCCCGGGAACTGCTGCCCGCTCAACGACGGCGCGGCCGCGGTGGTCGTCATGAGCGACACCAGGGCGGCGGAACTCGGCCTGACCCCGTTGGCGCGCATCGTCTCCACCGGCGTGTCCGGCCTCAGCCCGGAGGTCATGGGCCTCGGCCCGGTGGACGCCACGAAGCAGGCCCTCGCCCACGCGGGCCTGTCGATCGGCGACATCGACCTGGTCGAGATCAACGAGGCGTTCGCCGTGCAGGTGCTGGGCAGCCAGCGCGCGCTCGGCATCGACATCGACCGGCTCAACGTGCACGGCGGCGCGATCGCGCTCGGCCACCCGTTCGGCTCCACCGGCGCCCGCATCATGACCACCCTGATCAACGGGATGCGCGCCCGCGACGCGCAGTTCGGCCTGGAGACCATGTGCGTCGGCGGCGGGCAGGGCATGGCGATCATCCTGGAAAGGCTTTCCTGATGGGCATCCTCGACAAGTTCCGCCTGGACGACCGGGTCGCGATCGTCACCGGCGCGTCCTCCGGGCTCGGCGTGGCCTTCGCCAAGGCCCTCGCCGAGGCGGGCGCGGACGTGGTCCTCGCGGCACGGCGCGCGGACCGGCTCGAGGACACCGCCGGGCTGGTCGAGGAGGCGGGGCGCCGCGCGCTGGTCGTGCAGGCGGACGTGGCGCGGCCGGAGGACTGCCGCGAGGTCGCCCGCGCCGCCGCGGCGTTCGGCCGGGTCGGGGTGCTGGTGAACAACGCGGGCGTGGCCTCGGCCGTGCCCGCCTCGCGCGAGACGCCCGAGCAGTTCCGCGCCGTCGTCGACGTCAACCTCAACGGCGCGTACTGGATGGCGCAGGCCGCCGCCGCGGTGATGACCGACGGCGGCTCGATCGTCAACGTCTCCAGCGTGCTCGGCCTGGTCTCCGGCGGCCTGCCGCAGGCGGCCTACTCGGCGACCAAGGCGGGCCTGCTGGGCCTGACCCGCGACCTGGCCCAGCAGTGGACCGGCCGCAAGGGCATCCGGGTCAACGCGATCGCGCCCGGCTACTTCGCCTCCGAGATGACCGACCAGTACCCCGAGGGCTACCTCGACGCGCACATCTCGCGGCTGCCGATGGGCCGGGTGGGCGACCCGGAGGAGCTGGCCGCGGCCGTGGTGTTCCTGGCCTCGCCGGCGGGCGGCTACGCCACCGGGGCGACGTTCGTCGTCGACGGCGGCGTGACGCTGGGCGGCTGATGGCGCCCACCGCGCGGTCCGGCGCGTCCGGGAGGCCGGGGCGGTCCCGGCGGGTGGGCGGGTCCGCCCACGGCGGTGTTCCGCCGGGCGCCGCGTGCGATGCTTGGGCCATGGCATCGGTACCGGAGCGGCTGGTCGAGGCAGCGACGCGGTTGTTCGCCGCCAAGGGCTACGACCGGGTCGCGGTGCAGGAGATCGTGGACCTGGCCGGCGTCACCAAGGGCGCCATGTACCACTACTTCGGGTCCAAGGACGACCTGCTGTACGAGATCTACGGCAGGCTGCTGCGGATGCAGACCGAACGGCTGGAGCACATCGCGGCCGGCCCGGCCCCGGTCGCCGACCGGCTGCACGCCGCCGCGGTGGACGTGGTGGTCACCTCGGTGGACAACTTCGACCAGGCGCGCGTGTACTTCCGCTCGGCCGACCACCTGGCCGAGGACAAGCGGCGCGAGATGCGGGTGGAGCGCCGCCGCTACCACGAGCGGTTCCGGGCGCTGGTCGAGGAGGGGCAGCGGACCGGGGTGTTCCGGGCCGACGTGCCGGCGGACCTGACCGTGCACTACTTCTTCGGCTCGGTGCACCACCTGGGGCAGTGGTACAGCGCCGACGGGCCGCTGTCGGCCAAGCAGGTCGGCAGGCACTTCGCGGACCTGCTGCTCACGTCCCTGCGGCCGGCCGAGGAGGTCGGGTGACCGACCCCGGGGCGGCGTGGGCGGCGCACCGGGCCAGGTCGGAGGACCTGGCCCGGCGGTTCCGCTAGGCGATCAGCAGCGTCACGGTCTCGGCCACGCAGGCGGGCTTGGGCCCGCCGTCGATCTCGACGGTCACCCGGGCCACGGACTGCCTGCCCTGCCCGGTCTCGGCCACCTCGACCAGCTCCACGCCCGCGCGCACCCGCGAGCCCACGGGCACGGGGCTGGGGAAGCGGACCTTGTTCAGGCCGTAGTTGACGGCCATCTTCAGGCCCCGCACGGTGTAGACGTCGCGCACCAGCAGGGGGATCAGCGACAGCGTCAGGTACCCGTGCGCGACGGGCGCGCCGAACGGGCCCGCGGCGGCCTTCTCCAGGTCGATGTGGATCCACTGGTGGTCGCCGGTCGCGTCGGCGAACAGGTTGACCTCTTCCTGGGTGATCTCGTGCCACGCGCCGAAGCCGAGGTGCTCACCCGCGGCGGCGGCGAACTCGTCGAGGCTCTCGAAGGTCCGCATGTCAGTCCTTCGGCCCGCCGGCGACGTAGACCACCTGGCCGGACACGAAACCCGCGCCCTCGCTGACCAGGAACGACGCCGTGTGCGCGATGTCCTCGGGCGTGCCGACCCGGTTGACCGGGATGGCGGCCGCGGCGCCCTTCTTGAAGTCCTCGAAGTCCACGCCCATGCGGGCGGCGGTGGCGGCGGTCATGTCGGTGGCGATGAAGCCCGGCGCGATCGCGTTGACCGTGATGCCGAACTTGCCCAGCTCGATCGCCAGCGTCTTGGTGAAGCCCTGGAGGCCCGCCTTGGCGGCCGAGTAGTTGGCCTGGCCGCGGTTGCCCAGCGCGGAGGTGCTGGACAGGTTCACGATCCGGCCCCAGCCCGCCTTGGTCTGGTGCTTCTGCACCTCCCGGCTCATCAGGAACGACCCGCGCAGGTGGACGCTCATGACCACGTCCCAGTCCTCGTCGGTCATCTTGAACAGCAGGTTGTCCCGCAGCACGCCCGCGTTGTTGACCAGCACGGTCGGCGCGCCCAGCTCGTCGGCCACGCGCCGCACCGCGGCCTCGACCGCCGCGCTGTCGCTGACGTCGGCGCCCACCGCCAGGGCCGTGCCGCCGGCCGCCCTGATCTCCTCCACGGTCTCGGCGCAGCTGCCCTCGTCGAGGTCAAGCACCGCGACGGCGAAGCCGTCCTGGGCGAGCCTCGTGGCCACGGCGGCCCCGATGCCCCGCGCGGCCCCGGTGACGATCGCCACCCGGCTGTCGGTGTCGGCCACGGTCAGTCCTCCTTGATCTGGCGAGCCTTCTCGATCCGGCGAGCCCCGGGCTGCGGACCACGCCGAGGGGCTAAGCAACCGCTTAGTAACCTACCCGGCGCCCTCGCCTTGACGCCAGGGCGGGGCGGGGGAAGCATACCGACTGGTCGGAATGTCAACCAGGGGAGGCGCTGTGGAGTTCGCCGACAAGGTCGCGCTGGTCACCGGGGGTGCGAACGGGATCGGGGCGGGGATCGCGCGCCGCCTGGCCGCCGGGGGCGCCTCGGTCGTGGTGGCCGACGTGGACGACGCGCGCGGCGAGGCCGTGGCCGACGAGGTCGGCGGCGCGTACCTGCGCTGCGACGTCCGCGACCCCGCGCACTCGAAGGCCGCCGTGGAGCTGGCCGTGTCCCGGTTCGGCGGCCTGGACGTCGCCGTGCTGAACGCGGGCATCGGAACCGGCTTCGGCCTCGGCGACGACTTCGACCCCGAGCGGTACCGCAACGTCATGGGCATCAACCTCGACGGCGTGGTGTACGGCGTCCACGCCGCCCTGCCCGCGCTGCGCGAGCGCGGCGGGCGGATCGTGGCCACCGCCAGCATGGCAGGGCTCATGGCCATGCCGATGGACCCCCTCTACGGCGCCAACAAGGCCGCGGTCGTCGGCCTGGTCCGCGGGCTCGGCCCGGTGCTCGCCGCCGAGGGCGTCACGGTCAACGCGGTGTGCCCGTCGTTCGCCGACACCGCCATCATCTCCGGCTTCCGGGACGCGCTGGAGTCCTCCGGCATGCCCCTGCTGGGCGTGGAGGACGTGGTCGACGCCTTCGTGGCCGTGTTGCGCTCCGGGCAACCTGGTGAATGCTGGTTCGTGCAGGCCGGCAGGCCCAGCGCGCCGTTCCGGTTCCCCAACCCGCCCGGTCCGCGCACCGCCTCCGGCGAGCGCGTCACCTTCCACCACGACCCCCTGACCAGCGAGGAGAGCTGAAGCCCGTGCGAGCCATCCAGATCACCGAGTTCGGCGGACCAGAGGTGCTGACCGAGGTCGAGCTGCCCGATCCCGTCGCCGGGCCGGGCGAACTGCTCGTCGAGGTGAGCCGGGCGGGTCTGAACTACGCGGACACGCACCAGTCCGAGAACTCGTACCTGGCCAAGATGGAACTGCCGCTCGTGCCCGGCGGCGAGGTCGTCGGCCGGGCGGGCGACCGGCGCGTCGTCGCCCTGACCTCGGGCGGCGGCGGGTACGCGGAGAAGGCCGTGGTGCCCGAGGCGACCGCGTTCGACGTGCCGGACGGGGTGGACGACCTGACCGCGCTGAGCATGGTCGTGCAGGGCGCCACCGCGTGGCTGCTGCTGCGCCGGAGCACGCACCTGGAGCCGGGGGAGAGCGTCGTCGTGCACGCCGCCGCGGGCGGGGTCGGGTCGCTGGCCGTGCAGCTGGCGAAGCGGTGGGGCGCGGGGCGGGTCATCGCCACCGCCAGCAGCGAGGAGAAGCGCCGGCTGGCGCTGGAGCTGGGCGCGGACGTCGCGGTCGACTCCACCGCGCCGGACATGACCGAGGCGCTGCGCGCGGCCAACGACGGGCGCCGGGTGGACGTCGTGCTGGACATGACCGGCGGCGCGGTGACCGACCAGAGCGTGGCGGCGCTGGCGCCGTTCGGGCGGCTGGCGTTCTACGGCATGGCCAGCCGGGAGCAGCCGACGCCCATCCCGCCCGGCAAGCTGCTCGTGCGCTCCACGGCGGTCGCGGGCATGTGGCTGCCGCACGCGTTCAAGCTGCCCGGCCGGGTCGTGCACCGGGCCATGGCGGAGCTGTTCGACCTGGTGCTGGCGGGCGACCTGCGCGCCGTGCCGGGCGGCGAGTACGGGCTGTCCGAGGTGCGCCGGGCGCACGAGGACCTGCGGGCCCGGCGCACCAGCGGCAAGCTGGTGCTCGACCCGTCGCGCTGAGGGTCGGGGGACCGGCTCGACCGGTCCCCCTCGCCGTCGTCAGTCCTCGTCGCTCAGCTCGGCCAGGGCCGCCTTGACCTTGGCCAGCTCGGCCTCCAGCTCCTCCATGCGGGTGCGGTGCTGGGCGCGGGCCGCCTCGATGACCTCGTCGATGCCGCCCGCGATGTCGTCGTGCAGCTCCTTGGCCGCCCGCGACACGGCGGCGGCCGGGATCACGAGGCCCTGCACGACCCGCTTGGTGCCGTGCACCAGGTCGGCCTGCCACTCGCCGTCCGCGGTGCCGGTCACGGTCAGCGTCAGCTCGACCGTGCGGGTCTTCTTCGCCGTCGACTTCGGCCGCTTCGAGGGCTTGGCCTCGGGCTCCTCGGCCTTGGCCTCGGTGCGCCGCTCCTTGGCCTCGGGCCGCTGCTCCTCGGCCTCGGCCTGCTGCTCCTGGGGCACGGGTGCGACCTCCTGCTCCTGCACGGGCGCGGCGGCGGGCGCCTCGGCGTCCACCTTCACTTCCTGCTCTGCGAGCGTGTCCGCCTGCACGTTCTGTGGTTCCTCTCTGCGCATCCGGCTCGACCCGGCGTGATCTTAGAACACCTGTTCGACTTTGGGTCGATGGCCCCGCACAGCGTAGGGTGTCGGCCTTGTGAGCGTGTGGAGGGACTTCTCCGCTCGCCGGTTCCTGGATCGGTTGAGCGACGAACTCGGTATCGCGGCGGTGCTGGCACCCGGGGTGCTGGCCGCCGTGGACCAGCACGGCGCGGCGGTGCGGGACATCCTGGCGCACGGCGTGTCGGCCTCGGCCGTGGCGGCCGGCGCGGTGCTGCTGGCCGGGTACGCGAAGGGCGTGCTGGACGAGGCCGCCGAGCACGGGTGGCGGGTGCCCGCCGTCGTGGACTGGGCGAACGCGGACTGGACGACGCTGAGGCTGGTGGCGGTGTGCCACCTGGCGCGCCGCGGGCAGCCCGCCCTGGAGGCGTAGCGCCCCCGGCGGGCCACGCGCGACGCGGTGGCCGCGCCCGGCCTCGGTAACCTGGTGGGGTGCGGTATCGGCCCGCCCGCGGCACGGGCGCCTCGTGACCACGACCTCCCCTCCCGCGACCATGCGGATCGGCGAGCTGGCCCGGCTGACGAGGGTCAGCGCCCGGTCGCTGCGCTACTACGAGCAGCAGGGCCTGCTGCACAGCACGCGGTCCGACGGCGGCCAGCGGCACTACACCGCGGCGGAGGTCGCGCGGGTCGAGGTCATCCGGCGGCTGTTCGACGCCGGGCTGAACAGCAAGGTGATCGCCCGGTTGCTGCCCTGCGTGGACAGCGACGACACCGAGGTCGCCGAGGATGCCTTCGGCACGATGGTCGGCGAACGCGACCGCCTGACCGCCGACATCGCCCGGCTCGCCGGGGCCAGGGACGCCCTCGACGCGCTGATCGAGGCGAACGCCCGGCACCGGCTCGGCGCCGGCCGGGACGGCGCCGGTCCCGCCGGGTGCGGTCCGCACCGCGCGTCGTGAGGCGCCGCGCGTCGTGAGGCACCGCGCGTCGTGAGGCACCGCGCGACGTGA
>NZ_JBHWIE010000085.1:9888-26750 GCF_042732085.1 Actinosynnema sp. NPDC059797 | reverse complement strand
GGTCGGGTGACCGGGGGCCTTCGCGCGTCTCAGAGGAAGATCTTCACCAGCTGGTCGCGGCCCTCGGGGTCGCGCAGCAGCACCTTGTTGCCCGCGCGCATCTCCGCGTCGACGAACTCGTAGATCAGCAACGCCCGGTTGACCAGGTCGACCTTCTTGAGCCCGGTCCGCTCCTGGAGCCTGCCCAACGCCTCGACGGCTTCCGCGATCAGCGCCACGTTGACCCGGTCGACCACCGCCGGACGCTCGGACGCGGTTCTCTCGACCGACGACATCAGCGCACCCTCTTTCCCCGGCTCCTGTCCATCCCCGTCGCCAGTATGGCAGAGGCCGGCGGTACCGCCACACAAAGTGTGGTGAATCTGTGGCGATCTAGTTGCGCAGAGGCACCGTTCGTGTACGCTGACGGCATCTCGCGTGATGCGGGGTCGGGACACCACCTGTTCCGCGACCCCGGTGCTGCCGCGTCGCACGGGATGCCGCGACCCGATCGGGAGGTTGATCGGGAGGTCCGCGTGGAGGGAGGCGCGGACCGCGCAGTCGCGGCTGCCAGGTGGTCTCCAGCTTGCGGGGCCCGCAGGGGGCTCTCCTGCCTGGAGAGGAAAGGGCACTTCACCATGAGTGCCGCACCGCCGGACCCGGGTGTGCCCGGGTCCGACAACCCGGCGGGTTGGGAAGAGCCGACCCGCGAAGCGCGAGTGCGCGTGGAGAAGTCGGGTCTCAAGGTTGAAGTGGCCGTGCCCTCCAGCCAAGCGCCCCGAATGCTCAACGCGGCGGTCCTCGCGCTGGTGATGAGCGGGGTGGTCGTGAGCCCCGTGCTCACGCTGAGGGGCGTCCCCGTGGACTTCCCCGTGTGGGCGACCGTCGGCCTGGTCGCCGGTCAGATCGGCCTGCTGGGGCTGATCGCGCTGATCGTGCGACGTGCTCTGGGTCCCGGAGAGAGGGCCGAGCGGCAGAGCTGACGCGGTCAGGGGCACCCGGTCCGCGGGTGCCCCTTCCGCGTGCCCGCCCCGGACCTACAGGTCCACCGCCCAGGTCTGCGCCTCCACGTCCCGCCCGAACAGCCGCTCCGGCCGGCTCTTCACCACGGTGAACCCGACCTTCTCGTAGAGGTGCCGGGACGCGGCCAGCCCCGCCACCGTCCACAGCTCCATGCGCGCGTACCCGGCCCGGCGGGCGAAGCGCAGGCACTCGTCGACCAGCCGGGCGCCGATGCCCAGGCCCCGGGCGGCCGGCTCGACCAGCAGCATCCGCAGCTTGGCGGTCCGGTCGTCCACCCGCACGCAGAAGACCGACCCCACGGGCTCGCCGTCGACCTCCGCGATCCACGCCGCCTCGCGCCCCGGCACGTGCCGTTCCCCGTACTCACCCGCCACGCGCGCCACCATGGCCTCGAAGGTCTGGTCGAAGCCGCACTCCTCCGCGTACCGCACGCCGTGCCGGTTCACCACCCAGCCCAGGTCGCCGGGGCGCAGGGGGCGCAGCAGGTAGGCGCGCGGCGCGCCGGTGAGCAGGCGTTCGACCTTGCGCATGGCCGCGACCAGCTCGTCCCGGTCCGCGGGCGCGAGCCCGTCGAGCAGCGCCCCGATCCCGGCGTCGGACCGCTCGTCCAACCCGGCGAACACCTCGCGGCCGGTCCCGGTCAGCTCCACGACGTGCCGCCTGGGGTCGTTCGGCGAGGGTTCGCGGTGGACCAGGCCGTCGCGTTCGAAGCGGCCCAGGATGCGGCTGAGGTAGCCCGCGTCCAGGCCGAGGGACGCGCGCAGCGCCGGCGCCTCGCACGGGCCGCCCGCCAGCTCGAACAGCACCCTGACCTCGGTCAACGAGTAGGGCGAGTGCAGGTAGCCGCGGTCGAGCACGCCGATCACGCGGGTGTAGAAGCGGTTGAACGCGCGCACGTCCGCGACCGTCATCGTTGACTCCTTCAACGCTACCGTTGACCGGGTCAACCTTAGTCGCGCGGGCGGTAGACGCCCAGTGAGGCGGGCCGGGACCGGAACTCGAACCGCGAGCCGGTCGGCCCGACCTCGCCGTCCGTGGCGATCGCGACCTCCCCGTCCAGCACCCGCACGTCCAGCCACCGCGTCTCGACCTGCCGGTAGGTGCGGCTGCGGTGCAGCGACCCCAGCAGCGCCCCGATGAAGAACCGCGTCCGGGACAGCCGCCGGTCGGCGCGGACGCAGCGGACGTCGAGCAGGCCCTCGTCCAGCGCCGGGCGCGTGGTCGGCGCGAACCCCTTCGGCAGGTACGGGCCGTTGCCGACGAACAGCACCCAGATCAGCAGCCGCTCGCCGTTCAGTTTCACGCGCAGCGGCCGGGACGTGCGCAGCACCTGGAACAGCGCGATCGCCGCCGCGGGCCACTTGCCCCACCGGTCCCGCAGCCGCTCGCGCAGGCGGACCATGTCGGGGTAGCCGCCGAGGCTCGCGGTGTTGACGAACCACCGGGGCCCCGCGCCGTCGACCGCGACCGCCGCCAGGTCGACCAGCACGCCGTCGCCGTCCGCGACCGCCCGCGCGCTGTCGGCCAGGCCCGTCACGCCCACGTCCCGGGCGAAGTGGTTGAGCGTCCCGGCGGGCACCAGCACCAGGGGCAGCCGGTGGGCCGCCGCCAGCGCCGCGACCGCGGCCACCGAGCCGTCGCCGCCCGCCACGCCCAGCGCGCGCGGTTCGTGCCCGGCGACGACCTCGTCCAGGTCGTCGATGTCGACCACGGTCGCCTTCGGCCACTCGCGCACGATCGCCCCGGTCTGGTCGACGCCGCCCAGCCCGGCGCCGGGGTTGACCACGACCACCAGCCCCTCGCCGTCGACCAGCGGCTCCAGCGCCGCGTGCTCGCGCGCCGTCGCCGCGTCCGCCCGGTGCCGGGGCCACCAGCGCCGCGTGACCAGGCCCGCGACGACCCCGATGGCGGCGCCCGCGGCCACGTCGGAGGGCCAGTGCACGCCCGTGTGGACCCGCGAGTAGGCCACCGCCGCCGCGACCGGCGCCACCGCCGCGCCCAGGGCGGGCGACTCCATGGCCAGGGCCGTGGTGAACGCCGCCGCCGACGCCGCGTGCCCGGACGGGAACGACGACGACGTGGGCCGCTTGGTCAGCCGGCGCGACACGTGCAGCAGGTCGGCGGCGGGCCTGCGGCGCGGGAACAGCCGCTTGGCGACCAGGCTGGCGCTGAAGCTCGCGCCGCCGATCGCGGCCACCCCGCGCAGCGCCGCCCGCCTGGTCACGCCCTTGCGCGCGGCCAGCGCACCCGCGATGACGAGCCACAACAGGCTGTGGTTCGCCGCTTTCGACAACGTCTTGAGGCCGTGGTCGACGGCCGACCCGCGCAGGGCCGCGGACCGTCTCACCAGGGCCAAGTCCAGGCCACTCACGCGTCGGAGCACACGAGAACGTTATCGGGGAATTGGCGTGCCGCCCGATTGGATCACTGAGGAAAGCGCCGGATGCGCCTACTGTTGAAGGATGCAGCGGCGGATCTTCGGCATTGAGACTGAGTTCGGGGTGACCTGCACCTTCCACGGGCAGCGCAGGCTGTCCCCGGATGAGGTCGCGCGTTATCTGTTCCGCCGGGTGGTCTCGTGGGGGCGTTCGTCGAACGTCTTCCTGCGGAACGGCTCTCGGCTCTACCTGGACGTGGGGTCGCACCCCGAGTACGCGACGGCGGAGTGCGACGACCTCGCCCAACTCGTGACCCACGACAAGGCGGGCGAGCGGATCCTGGAGGACCTGCTGGTCGACGCCGAGCGCAGGCTCGCCGACGAGGGCATCGGCGGGGACATCTTCCTGTTCAAGAACAACACCGACTCCGCGGGCAACTCCTACGGCTGCCACGAGAACTACCTGGTCGCGAGGGCGGGGGAGTTCTCCCGCATCGCCGACGTCCTGCTGCCGTTCCTGGTGACCAGGCAGCTGATCTGCGGCGCGGGCAAGGTGCTCCAGACGCCGCGCGGAGCGGTCTACTGCCTGTCGCAGCGGGCCGAGCACATCTGGGAGGGCGTGTCCAGCGCCACCACCCGGTCGAGGCCCATCATCAACACCCGCGACGAGCCGCACGCCGACGCCGAGCGCTACCGCAGGCTCCACGTCATCGTCGGCGACTCGAACATGTCCGAGGTGACCACGCTGCTCAAGGTGGGCAGCACGAACCTGGTCCTGGAGATGATCGAGCAGGGCGTCCAGTTCCGCGACTTCAGCCTGGACAACTCGATCCGGGCGATCCGCGAGATCAGCCACGACCTCACCGGCCGCCGCACCGTGCGCCTGGCGGGCGGCAAGGAGGCCTCGGCGCTGGACATCCAGCGCGAGTACTACGAGCGGGCCGTGGACCACGTGGCCAAGCGGGCGCCGGACCCGATGGCCGAGCGGGTGCTGGAGCTGTGGGGCCGCACGCTGGACGCGGTCGAGGCGCAGGACCTGTCCAAGATCGACCGCGAGATCGACTGGGCCATCAAGCACCGGCTGATGGAGCGCTACCAGGCCAAGCACGACATGGACCTGTCCAACGCGCGCATCGCCCAGCTCGACCTCGCCTACCACGACATCCGGCGCGGACGCGGCGTCTTCGACCTGCTCCAGCGCAAGGGGCAGGTGGACCGGGTGACCGACGACGGCGAGATCGAGGCCGCCAAGGACACCCCGCCGCAGACCACGCGGGCCAAGCTGCGCGGCGACTTCATCGCCGCCGCGCAGGCCGCGGGCCGCGACTTCACCGTCGACTGGGTGCACCTGAAGCTGAACGACCAGGCGCAGCGCACCGTGCTGTGCAAGGACCCGTTCCGGGCCGTGGACGAGCGCGTGGAGCGGCTGATCTCGTCCCTCTAGCGGTGTCGGCGGGGGGCTCTTCACGAGGCCCGCACCTCGTGAAGAGCCCCCCGCCGTGGCCGCGGTGGCGGCCACGGCCGCGGCCCCGCTGGCCACGCCGCACGCCGCCGCGTCACCGGACCCGGCGGCCCGCGGTCCGGCCTCCCGGCACCCGGCCCGCGCGGAGGTGTGCTGGTCCGGCCGTGACCGAGGGGCGCCCGCGGGTGAATGGTCCGTTCACCCACGGGTGCCCCGTCACCTCCGGTCCGTTCGGGGTTAGGGTGCTCTGGTGGCCATCGCACGTGCCGAACGGCTCGTCAACCTGGTGCTCTGCCTGCTGTCGACCCGGCAGTACCTGACCGCCGAGCGCATCCGCGCCATCGTCCCCGGCTACGCCGACGCCGCGACGGACGAGGCGTTCTTCCGCATGTTCGAACGCGACAAGACCGAGCTGCGCGACCTCGGCGTGCCCCTGGAGACCGGTCGCAGCACGGCCTTCGACACGGTCGACGGGTACCGCATCGCCCGCCGCGACTACGAGCTGGGCGACATCGACCTGGAGCCCGACGAGGCGGCCGCCGTGGCGCTGGCCGCCCGCCTGTGGGACTCGCCGCAGTTCACCGGCGCCGCCCACGGCGCGCTGATCAAGCTCCGCGCCGCGGGCGTCGACGTCGACCAGGACGTGCACGTCCCGGTCGAGCCGAAGGTCCGCACCAGCGAGCCCGCGTTCCCGCCGCTGCTGGCCGCGGTGCGGGAGGGGCGCGTGGTGGAGTTCGACTACCGCAAGACCGCCTCGGTCGACGTCCAGCGGCGCACCGTGGAGCCGTGGGGCGTGGTCGCCTGGCGCGGCCGCTGGTACGTCGTCGGCCAGGACCGCGACCGGGGCGCGCCCCGCTGCTTCCGGCTGTCCCGGATCGTCGGCGACGTGCGCCAGGTCGGCAAGCCCGGCGCGGTGCGCCCGCCCGAGCAGGTGGACCTGCTGTCGTTCGTGGCCCGCAACCAGCCCGCGCCCGACGAGAGCGCGACCAGGGCCAGGCTGTGGGTGGCCAAGGGCCGCGGCCAGGGCCTGCGCCGGCGGGCCCGGCTGGTCGGCGAGCAGGAGTTCGACGGCGAGCCCGGCGACCTGCTGGAGGTGCAGTTGCGCTACCCGGACTCGGCGGCGACCTGGATCGCCGGCTTCGGCGCGGACGTGGTGGTGCTGGAACCGGACGTGCTGGCCAAGACGGTGCGGGAGAAGCTGCTGGGCGCGCTGCGCGGTGCGGGGCTGAGCGGGGCGGGGGTGCGCGCGTGACCGCCTCCACGGACCGGCTGCCCCGGCTGCTCGCCCTGGTGCCGTACCTGCTGGCCCGGCCCGGCGTCCCGATCGACGAGGTCGCCGAGGACTTCGAGGTCACGCCCAAGCAGGTCCGCAAGGACCTCGAACTGCTGTGGATGTGCGGCCTGCCCGGCTACGGGCCCGGCGACCTGATCGACCTGTCGTTCGAGGGCGACACGGTCACCGTGACCTTCGACGCGGGCATGAGCCGCCCGCTGCGGCTGACCGCGGCCGAGGCGACGTCGCTGCTGGTGGCGCTGCGGGCGCTGGCCGACACGCCGGGCGTGGCCGACCAGGACGCCGTGCAGCGGGCGGCGGCCAAGATCGAGGCCGCGGTGGGCCAGGCGCGACCCGCCGGCGTGGCCGTCGGCCTGGCCGTGCACGAGGCGCCCGAGACCGCCCGCGTGCGCGACGCGGTGTCCGACGGCCTGCTGCGCAAGCGCGCCCTGCACCTGCGGTACTACACCCCGTCGCGGGACGAGATCACCGAGCGGGTCGTGGACCCGATGCGGATGCTGCTGGTCGAGGGGCGCGGCTACCTGGAGGCGTGGTGCCGCGCGGCCGACGGCGTGCGGCTGTTCCGCCTCGACCGGATCGACGCGGTCGAGGTGCTGGACGAGCCCGCCGCGCCGCCGCCCCACGCCACGCCCACCGACACCTCGGAGGGGCTGTTCCAGCCGGACCCGTCGCAGCGGACGGCCGTGCTGGTGCTCGAACCGGACGCCCGCTGGGTGTCGGAGTACTACCCGACGGACGGCCTGGTCGAACTGGGCGACGGCCGCGCCCGGGTGCTCATGCGGTACGCCGACACCGCCTGGATGGTGCGGCTGCTGCTCGGCCTGGGCGGCGAGGTGCACGTGGAGGAACCCGCCGACCTGGTGGCCGAGGTGACCCGGCAGGCCGAGGCGGCGTTGCGCCGGGCGGATCACCTCCCGGCAACCTGAGCCCGCTACGGTGGAGCAGTGCCGTACCTGCCGTCCCTGGTCCTGATCGCCCTCGGCCTCGTCGTGCTCGTCGCGCTGGGGGTTCGGGTGGTCGGGGCATTGCGCCGCTTCCGCGCCGCAAGCACCCTGGTGGGTGACAGGGTCGGCGACGGCGCGGGTCTGCTGCGGGCGCGGTTCGCCGCGCTCGGGGTGGCCCTCGCCGAGCGGCGTCCGGACCGAGCCCGCCAGGGCGAGCCCCGCGTACCATCGGTGGACCGGGGGAGACAGGAGGACAACCGTGCCTAACCTCGGACCTACCGAGCTGATCATCATCGCCGTGGTGATCATCCTGCTGTTCGGTGCGAAGAAGCTGCCCGACATGGCGCGCTCGATCGGCCGCTCGGCGAAGATCCTCAAGGCCGAGACCAAGGGCCTGCGCACCGACGAGGAGCAGCAGGCGGCCCAGGCGCAGCCCGTGCAGCAGCCGGTCCAGCAGCTCCCGCCGGCCCAGCAGCCGGTCGTCCAGCAGCCGGTGGTCCAGCAGCCCGTGGCGCAGCAGCCCGTCGCCCAGCCGGTGCAGCAGCCGCAGGTGGCCCCGCCGATCGAGCAGACGCTCCAGAACAAGCAGAACACCAACTGAGCACCGACTAGAGCCGAAGGACGGTCCGCACGGTGGGGGCAAGTCCGGTCCGGTGGTGGTCCCAGCGCCGGGAGCGCCGCAAACTCACGAGCCGCCGGGGCAACCCCGACGGCACGATGTCGCTCAAGGACCACCTGTACGAGCTGCGGAACAGGCTGGCCTGGGCGCTGCTGTTCATCGCGGGCGGCGCGATCTTCGGCTTCATCTGGTGGGGCTGGGACATCGCGGGCCCGGTGCCGAGCCTGGGCGAGATCATCACCACGCCCTACTGCGCCATCCCGGAGGACCAGCGGCTCACCCAGGTCGGCCAGGGCTGCCAGCTCCTGCAGACCCAGCCGTTCGAGGTCTTCATGATCCGCCTGAAGGTCGGCACCGGCGTGGGCATGGCGCTGACCGCCCCGCTGTGGCTGTACCAGGTGTGGCGGTTCATCTCGCCGGGCCTGTACGCCAAGGAGCGGCGCTTCGCGCTGGCCTTCGTGTCGATCGCCTCGGTGCTGTTCGTCGTGGGCGCCACGCTGGCGTTCTTCGTCGTGCCGCAGGGCCTGGTGGTGCTGGTCGGCTTCGGTGACGGCCAGTTCATCACCGCGCTCACCGCGGGCGACTACGTGAGCTTCCTGCTGACGCTGCTGCTGATCTTCGGCGTGAGCTTCGAGCTGCCGCTGGTCGTGGTGATGCTCAACCGGGTCGGCGTGCTGCCCTACGAGAAGCTGAGCAAGTGGCGGCGCGGCATCGTGTTCGGCCTGTTCATCTTCGCCGCGGTCGCGACGCCGGGCACCGACCCGATCTCGATGGTGGCGCTGGCGATCGCGCTGACGCTGCTGTTCGAGCTGGCCATCCAGATCTCCCGGGTCCACGACAGGCGGGCCGCGCGCAAGCGCGGTGAGCTGGGCTGGGACGACGTGCCCGACGACGAGGCGGCCCCGTTCGACTACACGCCGTCGCAGGTCGAGGAGCCCGAGCCGGTGGCGGCTCCCGCGCCCGCGCCGGAACCGCAGCGGGTGCGGTACGACGACGCCACCTGATCCGTAGGCTCACCGGCCATGACGACGACGTCGACGCGGGCGGCCCTGCTGGTGTGCCCGGCCTCGGGCAAGGGCAGGGCCGCGCGCGTCGCGGGTTCGGTGGCGGCCGCGCTGCGGGAGGTGGTCGACCGCCTGGACCTGCACGTGGCGACCTCGGCCGAGGGCACCGCCAGGGTGGCGCGCGACGCCGTCGCGGACGGGGTGGACGTGCTGGTCGTGCTCGGCGGCGACGGCGCGGCCCACCTGGGCGTGCAGGCGTGCGCGGGCACGTCCACGGCGCTGGCCGTGGTGCCCGCCGGCACCGGGAACGACCTGGCCGCGGCCCTGGGCGCGACGTCCGCGGACGACGTGGTGGCCGCGCTGCGCGACGGCGCCCGCCGCCCGCTGGACCTCGGGCGGGTGGCCGGCGGCCCGTGGTTCGCGACCGTGCTGTGCGCGGGGTTCGACTCGGCGGTCAACGAGCGGGCGAACGCGATGCGCTGGCCCGCCGGTCCGCGCCGCTACGACCTGGCCATCCTCGCCGAGCTGGCGGCGCTGCGCCCCCGGCCGCTGGTGGTGGAGACCGAGGACCGGGTGGTGGAGCTGGACGCGCTGCTGGTCGCGGTCGGCAACACCACCAGCTACGGCGGCGGCATCCCGGTGTGCCCGGACGCCTCCCTCACCGACGGCCTGCTCGACCTGACCGTGGTGGCCGCGACGCCCCGGCGGACCCTGCTGCGGATGCTGCCCACGCTGCGCACCGGCCGGCACGTCGGGCACCCCGCGGTGCGCACGTTCCGGGCCAGGTCGGTGCGGCTGTCCGGGCCGCCCTGGGTGGCCTACGCGGACGGTGAGCGGCTGCGCGAGGAGCCGCTGGGCGCGGCGGCCCTGGAGGTCGAGTGCGTGCCGGGCGCGCTGACGGCCGTGAGCACCGGCTGAGGACCCGCCGGGCACCCCCCGAAGGGCGCCGAGGAGCTGCCCAAGGGCGCTGAGGACCCGCCGGGCGCCTGCCGGAGGGCGCCGGGGGCCGCCCCGGAGGGCCTGCGCTCAGCGGTGCCTGCTGAGCACGTCGCGCTCCCGCCAGCCGGTCGGCGGCACGGTGGTGGCGCGGCTGAGCAGCCACCCGGCGACGGACAGCACGCCGCCGGCGGCCTCGGCCGGCGTGCCGCACTCCGACTCCAGGCTCTCCAGCTCGTGCCGGCCGCAGTCGCTGATCGCGTCGCAGCGGATCGAGATCTCGCCGTCCACCAGCCAGGGCGGCGGCCGGCCGGCCCGGCCGCGGGCGTCGCACGGCACCGACAGGTGCAGCTCGAAGGCCAGCTCCTCGGTGCGGGCGACACCGGCCAGGCCCGCGTAGGGCGCACCCGGCAGGTGGGCGAACACCAGTCCGCCCCCGGGGTCGCCCAGGTGGACCGCCAGCCGCTCGACCAGGGCGGTCGCGGTGTTCAGCACGTCCAGGACGGGCTCGACCTCACCGAGGCGGGGGAACACCCACCGGAGGTCGCCGTCCCGCAGCGGAATCGGCGCCACGCCCCCGAGTGTGCCGCAAGACCCGACCCAGTGGTCTCCATAGCTTCAGTGTTGATTTAAAACGAAGTTCCGGGGCCGCGCGCGGATCCGGAAGGATTTTGTCGGCCCCATGTGACAGCCTGGACAGGTGTCAAGCTCCTCCCGGTCACCGGCCGACCAGTACGCGGACTACCGCCGCCGCTCCGCCCGGCCCAAGCTGACCGACTTCCTCTCGGTGATCTCCTTCGAGCTCGACCCGTTCCAGCGGCGCGCGTGCGAGGCGCTGGAGGACGGGCACGGCGTGCTGGTGTGCGCGCCGACCGGCGCGGGCAAGACCGTCGTCGGCGAGTTCGCCGTGCACATGGCCCTGGCCGAGGGCCGCAAGTGCTTCTACACGACGCCCATCAAGGCGCTGTCGAACCAGAAGTACGCGGACCTGGTCGACCGGTACGGCCAGCAGAAGGTGGGCCTGCTCACCGGCGACACCTCGGTCAACGGTGACGCGCCGATCGTGGTGATGACCACCGAGGTGCTGCGGAACATGCTCTACTCGGGGTCGTCGACCCTGAACGGGCTCGCCTACGTGGTGATGGACGAGATCCACTACCTGGCGGACCGGTTCCGCGGCCCGGTGTGGGAGGAGGTGATCCTGCACCTGCCGGAGTCGGTGCGGCTGGTGGGCCTGTCGGCGACGGTGAGCAACGCCGAGGAGTTCGGCGAGTGGCTGGTCGAGGTGCGGGGTGACACCACGGTGGTGGTGGACGAGCACCGGCCGGTGCCGCTGTGGCAGCACATGCTGGCGGGCAACCGGATGATGGACCTGTTCGCGGGCGAGGGCCCGGACGGGCACAACCGGATCAACCCGCAGTTGCTGCGCCACACCGACGACCTGTCGCGCTACCACCTGCCGTGGAGCCGGGGCCGGGGCAACAAGGACCGGGGTCGGTCGGCGCCGCGGTCGACGGGGTTCAAGCCGCCGTCGCGGGTGGACGTGGTGCAGCGGTTGGACGCGGCGGGGTTGCTGCCGGCGATCGACTTCGTGTTCAGCCGGGCGGGTTGTGACGCGGCGGTGCAGCAGTGCGTGCGCGCGGGGTTGCGGTTGAACTCGAACGACGAGGTCGAGGAGATCCGCGACGTCATCGAGGAGAAGACGCGGGACCTGCCGCAGAGCGACCTGATGGTGCTCGGCTACTGGGAGTGGCGGGAGGCGTTGGAGCGGGGGATCGCGAGCCACCACGCGGGGTTGCTGCCGGCGTTCAAGGAGACGGTGGAGGAGCTGTTCGTCCGCGGGCTGGTGAAGGTGGTGTTCGCGACCGAGACGTTGGCGCTGGGCATCAACATGCCGGCGCGGACGGTGGTGCTGGAGAAGCTGGTCAAGTACAACGGCGAGGCGCACGTCGACCTGACGCCGGGGGAGTACACGCAGCTCACGGGGCGTGCGGGGCGGCGTGGCATCGACGTCGAGGGTCACGCGGTGGTGGTGTGGCAGCCGGGGGTGGACCCGAAGGCGGTGGCGGGTCTGGCGTCGACGCGCACGTACCCGCTGCGGTCGTCGTTCCGGCCGGGCTACAACATGGCGGTCAACCTGGTGCACCAGTTGGGTGCGGCGGCGGCGCGGGAGATCCTGGAGCAGTCGTTCGCGCAGTTCCAGGCGGACCGGTCGGTGGTGGGTTCGGCCCGGCGGATCGAGCGGAACCGGGAGGCGCTGGTCGGGTACGCGGAGTCGATGAGCTGCCACCTGGGTGATTTCTCGGAGTACGCGTCGCTGCGCCGGCGGGTCGCGGACCGGGAGAAGGCGCTGGCCAGGCAGAACAGTTCGGCGAAGCGGGCGGAGGCGGCGGCGTCGCTGGAGCGGTTGCGCAAGGGTGACGTGATCGCGGTGCCGTCGGGGCGCCGGTCGGGGTTGGCGGTGGTGATCGACCCGGGGTTGGAGCCGTTGGGCGAGGCGCGGCCGCTGGTGGTGACGGAGGACCGGTGGGCGGGTCGGTTGTCGTCGGCGGACTTCCCGGTGCCGGTGGAGGTGTTGGGGCGGTTGAAGCTGCCGCGGCAGGTGGACACGCGGTCGCCGAGGTCGCGGCGGGACCTGGCGTCGTCGTTGCGGAACACGGGGATCGTGGCGCCGGTGGTGCGGAGGCGGCGGTCGACGGCGGACGACGACGCGGAGTTGGCGGCGTTGCGGCGGGCGTTGCGGGCGCACCCGTGCCACGGGTGCGAGAAGCGCGAGGACCACGCGCGGTGGGGTGAGCGGTACCACCGGTTGTTGGCGGAGACGGAGCAGTTGGAGCGGAAGGTCGCGGCGACGACGCACTCGTTGGCGCGGGAGTTCGACCGGATCCGGGGTTTGTTGCGGGAGCGGGGTTACCTGCACGCGGAGGAGGGCGGTCCGGGCGAGGAGGTCACCGAGCACGGGAAGCGGTTGACCAGGATCTACAGCGAGTCGGACCTGTTGGCGGCGGAGTGCCTGCGGCACGGGGTGTGGCGGGGCCTGGAGCCGGCGGAGTTGGCGGCGGTGGTGTCGGCGCTGGTGTACGAGGCGCGGCGGGACGGGCCGTTGGAGACGCGGTTGCCGCCGGGGCGGGTGTCGGACGCGATGATGGCGACGGCGCGGTTGTGGGCGGAGTTGGAGGACGACGAGCGGCGGCACCGGTTGGACCGGACGCGGCAGCCCGATCCGGGGTTCGCGTGGCCGGTGTACCGGTGGGCGCGGGGCGAGTCGTTGGAGAAGGTGTTGTCCTCGGCGGAGGAGAACGGCAACGAGTTGGGCGCGGGTGATTTCGTGCGCTGGTGCCGTCAGGTGATCGATTTCCTGGACCAGATCCGGGACGTGGTCGGCGGGGGCGACCCGGTCGGCGCGACGGCCCGGAAGGCGGTGGACGCGCTGCGGCGCGGGGTGGTGGCGATGGCCACCGTTTGACAAAGCTTTGCGGGGTGGGTGGGTACGGTGTCGACACCTGTGGTTTGATCGCGCCCGCAAGCCCAGATTTTTTCCGTCACGACCGTCGGAGGCCGAGCATGACCAGTCCGTACGGACCGTCCGGAGGGAACGACCCGCAGCCGCAGTGGGGCCAGCAGCCCTACGGTGGTGGGTACCCCGGCACGCCGTCGGGTGGTTTCCCCGCTCAGCAGCCCAACCCCTACGGGCAGCCGGATCCGTCGCAGCAACAGCAGCAGCAGTGGGGCCAGCAGGACCCGTCGCAGCAGCAGCAGTGGGGGCAGCAGGCCCAGCAGCCGTACCCGCCACAGCAGTACCCCGGCGGGTACGAGCAGAACCCGCAGTCCAACCCGTACGGGCAGCCGCAGCAGGGCCAGTTCGGCCAGCCCGGCCAGGGTCAGTACGGGCAGTACCAGCAGTACGGCCAGCAGGGCCAGTACGGGCAGCCGCCGCAGAAGAAGAAGTCGGGCGCGGTGCTGTGGGTGGTGGTCGCGCTGGTGGTCCTGGTGGTGGCGGCCGTGGGCATCACCGGTTTCGTCACGCCGGGGTTCTTCAAGAAGAAGGTGTTCGACAACGCGGAGGTCCAGAAGGGGGTCGTGACCATCCTGACGGACGTCTACAAGATTTCCGACGTGGAGAGCGCGACCTGCCCGGCGGACCAGGAGGTCAAGCCGAACACCACGTTCGAGTGCACCGCGAAGATCGACGGTGAGGACAAGACCGTCAAGATCACGGTGAAGACGGAGGACGGCGAGTACGAGGTGGGCCAGCCGGCGGGCTGAGGCCTTGGTCGGAGCCTGAGTCGAGGAGTTCCCGGAGCCGCCCCCTCGTGCACGAGGGGGCGGCTCTTCCGTACCACGACTTCTCCCGCCCGCCCCCTCTCCACCCGCTCACTGCACGTCCTCGCTCATCCGCTCCGACCCTCCCTTCCCCCTCCTCCCTACCCCTCTCCTCCAGTTCCCCTCCCCCCTCTCCGGGGACCTCCTCCGTACCCTCCCTCGCCCTCTCTCCTCCCCCTCCCTGTGACCAAAACTCGTTAGCCTTGCTTGCGATCTCGGGGCAGGATGCGTTGGTGACCGACCACGACATCCGCGTCCTCGACGACTCGCAGTACCGCGCCGCGCACACGCTGTTCCGGGGCACCCTCCACTACCCGCCCGCGGACGACGACGGGTGGAAGTTCGCCCGGGGTTCCTACGAGTCGGGACGGGCGTTCGGCGCGTTCGCCGATGACGAGCTGATCGGGACGGTGCAGGCGTTCTCCTCGCAGATGGCCCTGCCGGGTGGCGCGGTGGTGCCGCACGCGGCCGTGTCGAGGGTCGGCGTGCGGGCGGACTGGACGCGTCGCGGGGTGCTGAGCGCGCTGCAACGGGCGCAATTGCGCTCGTTCGTCGAGTCGGGTGACGTGGTGGCGACGTTGCGCGCGTCGGAGTCGCTGATCTACGGCCGGTTCGGGTACGGGGTGGCCACGCGCTACCGGACCGTGCGGATCGACCGGTCGCGCGCCAGGCCCCGCACGCGGATCGCCGGTCGGGTGCGGCTGGTCGACCTGGAGCAGGGCGAGGGGATCGCGCGCTCGCTGTACGAGGGGGTGGCGCCGCGCCGGGCGGGGACGATCGGGCGGTGGCCGGCGTGGTGGTCGCTGAACTTCCGCAACCCGTCGCGCGACGAGCGGCCGCGGATCGCCGTGAGGTCGTCGGGCGGCGAGGACGACGGCTACCTGGTCTACAAGGTCAAGCCCGGCGTGCACGACGCGGCCGAGGGCAAGCCGACCACCCTGGACGTGATGGACCTGTGGGCCCGCACGCCGGAGGCGTGGGCCGACCTGTGGCTGTTCGCGCTGGGCGTCGACCTGGTGACCGAGGTGACCGCCCACGGCCGCCCGCTGGACGAGCCCGTCGAGTGGCTCCTGGGCGACCGCCGCGCCTGTAGGACCACGACCGAGGAGGACGAGACGTGGCTGCGGCTGGTCGACGTCCCGGCGGCGCTGAGCGCGCGCACGTACCGCGACGGCACGCCCCCCGTGCTGATCGGCGTGCGAGACAACTACCTGCCCGACAACACCGGCACGTACCGGGTGTCGGCCGACGGGGTCAGCCGGGTGCCCGACGCGCCCGAACTGGTGCTCGACGTGGACGTCCTGGCCTCGGCGTACCTGGGTGACGTGCCGTTCTCCGCCCTGGCGTCGACCCGCAGGCTGGACGTGGTGGCACCGGACGCGCCGGCTCGAGCGGACGCCCTGTTCGCGGTGCCCGAGATCCCGTGGTGCGGCACCTACTTCTGAGCCCGGTGGGCTTCGGGACCGGCCCGAGCGTCGGCCCCGAAGCCCTCACGCCCCGAAGCCCTCACGCCGGGAACCCTCGAGCCGCGCCGTTCGACCTCCACTCCGGAGCCCTCACTCCCGGAGTCCTCGAGCCGCGCCGCTCGATCTCCCAAGCCTGACCGCGCCAAGCCCGATCACCCCGTGCCCCGCTGCCCGTGCCCCGCCGCCCCGTGCCCGCCGCCCCGCGCCCGCCGCCTCAAATCCCGCTGCTCCAAGTCTTGCCGCCCCGAGTCTTGCCGCGGCGAGACTTGATCACAGTGAGTGCCATCGCGCCGGGCGGCTGGACGGTCAGCGGCGTTCGAGCGCGTTCACCAACCGCGGCACGGAGCTGCCCAGGCCCCACCGCTTGGTCAGCTCGGCCACGCGGTCGGGATCGACCGGCGCGGCAGGGACCTCGTCCGACCGGTCGAGCACCACGTTGGCGTCGGTGGCCACGTTGACCACCGTCGGGGCTGCCGCGAGGTAGTCCTGGGCGGCCAGCAGGGCGTTGCGGGCGCGGGTGGTGAGCTTGCGGTCGCGACCGTCGTGCACGGCGTCGAGCACGGCTTGGAGCGAGCCGAACTCGGTGATCAGCTTCGCGGCCGTCTTCTCGCCGATGCCCGCCACGCCCGGCAGGCCGTCCGACGGGTCGCCGCGCAGCACGGCCATTCCCGCGTAGGCCGCACCGGCGTCGGCTGCGGGCAGCCCGTACTTGGCGGCCAGCTCCTGCGGGCCGATCAGCTCCGCCTTGGCCCAGCCCCGACCCAGGTAGAGCACGCGCGCCGGGGTCGGCTCGTCGCGGACGACCTGGAACAGGTCGCGGTCACCGGTGATCACCTCGACCGGGTCGGTGGTCTCGCGGGCGGTCAGGGTGCCGATGACGTCGTCGGCTTCGTAGCCCTCCGCCTCGGCGGTCGCGATGCCGACCGCGTCGAGCACGTCGAGGATGATCGGCACCTGTGGGGTGAGGGCGTCGGGCACTTCCTCCTCGCCGTCGGCGGCGCCCTGGGCGACCCGGTGCGCCTTGTACGACGGCAGGGCGGTGACCCGGAACTCCGGCCGCCAGTCCGCGTCCAGGCACGCCACCAGCCGGCTCGCTTTGCGGTCGGTGATGACCTTGGCGATGGTGTCGACGAACCCGCGCACCGCGTTCACCGGGGTGCCGTCCGGGGCGGTCATCGACTCCGGCAGCGCGTAGAACGCCCGGAAGTACAGGCTGGCGGCGTCCATCAGGACCAGCGGGTTGCTCACGGGGGAGAGCTTGCCAGAGATCACCGACAGTCGAACGGCCCCGGCGGCTGCCTGTGGATAACTCGCCAGAGGGGGAGGGAGGGAAGGGAGCGGCGGGCGGGATGGAAGGAGGGAGGGGTGGAGAGGGGTGAGGGTCGGTGGTGGTGAGGGGAGCGGGGGAGGGTGAGCGGGTGGGGGGAGGGCGTGG
>NZ_JBHWIE010000085.1:0-9878 GCF_042732085.1 Actinosynnema sp. NPDC059797 | reverse complement strand
TCGCGCGGCCGCGGGCGTCTTTGGCCCCGGCGCCTGCATCGCGGGCTCTGGGTCGAGGCATCCTTCTGGTCCTACCGCGGCCCCGTAACGCTGTTTCCGTACATTTTCGGGACATGATCACCCGATGGTGTGGTCCGCGTCCGCATAGCCCCAGCTCACCCGTCAACCCGCGTCGAGCACCGTCCCACGCCGCGACGCACCCCGCAGGGTGACGTGTGATCGCCCCACCACCACTAGGCTGCCGAACCATGTCGACCACAGTTGGGCCCGTCGACGTGGACGCGCTCCGCGCACGACTCGACCGGGCCGCCGCCGCGGCCTCCACCGCGGGCCTGGACGCGCTGCTCATCGCACCCGGCTCGGACCTGCGCTACCTCATCGGCGCGGGCGGAGCGTCGTTCGAGCGGTTGACCTGCCTCGTGCTGCCCGTCGGTGGCAGTCCGCTGCTGGTCGTGCCGAAGTTGGAGCACCCCGGTTACGCCGGCGTGCCCACCGGGGAACTCGGGGTCGACGTCGTCACCTGGGTTGACGGCGAGGACCCGTACGCCCTGGTCAAGAAGGCGCTCAAGGGCACCCGCCACGCCGTGTCGGACATGATGCCCGCGCTGCACAACCTCCGGCTGAAGGACGTCATCGGCGGTGAGCAGGTGCTGGCCGGGCCGGTGCTGCGCGAGCTGCGGATGCGCAAGGACGCCGCCGAGGTGCGGGCGCTGCGCAAGGCCGGCGCGGCCATCGACCGCGTCCACGCCCGCATGGCGGAGTGGCTGCGCCCCGGCCGCACCGAGCGCGAGGTGGGCGCCGACATCGCCGCCGCGATCGTGGCCGAGGGGCACACCGCCGCCGAGTTCGTCATCGTCGGCTCCGGCCCGAACGGTGCCTCGCCCCACCACGACGTCTCCGACCGGGTGATCCAGGCCGGTGACGTGGTGGTCGTGGACATCGGCGGACCGGTCGCCGAGGGCTACAACTCCGACTCCACCCGCACCTACGTGCTCGGGGAGCCGTCCGCCGACGACGTCTGGGACACCTACGCGGTCCTCCAGGCCGCGCAGCGGGCCGCCGTGGAGGCGGTGCGGCCCGGTGTCACGTGCGAGGCCGTCGACGCCGCCGCCCGCGAGGTCATCGCCGACGCCGGGTTCGGCGAGCGCTTCGTCCACCGCACCGGCCACGGCATCGGCCTGGACGTGCACGAGGACCCCTACATCGTCAGCGGCAACGACCTGCCGCTGGAGCCGGGCATGGCGTTCAGCGTCGAACCCGGCATCTACCTGCCCGGCCGCTGGGGCGCGCGCATCGAGGACATCGTGATCGCCACCGAGGACGGCTCGGAGAGCGTCAACAACCGACCGCACGAGCTGGTGGTGCTGCCGGCGTGACGAACCTGGAGCCGACGGACCGCGCGATCCTGCGCGAGCTGGCCGCCGACGGCCGGTGCAGCTTCACCGACCTCGCCGAGCGGGTCGGGCTGAGCGTGTCGGCCGTGCACCAGCGGGTGCGGCGGCTGGAGCAGCGCGGCGTGGTGAAGGGCTACGCGGCGCGGCTGGACGGCGACGAGATCGGCCTGCCGCTGACCGCGTTCATCTCCCTGACCCCGATCGACCCGGCGGCCCCGGACGACTACCCGAAGCGCCTGGAGCACCTGCCGCAGATCGAGGCGTGCTACTCGGTCGCCGGCGACGCCTCCTACCTGCTGCGCGTGCGCGTCGCGTCGCCGACGGCCCTGGAGGAGCTGCTCCGGCAGATCCGCGAGGTCGCCCACGTCTCGACCCGCACCACCGTGGTGCTGTCCACGCCGTACGAGGACCGGCCGCCCGCCGTCTGACGCCCCGCCCAGAGGAACCCCGCTCAGCGGAACCCCCGCCCGGAGGAACGCCCGCCCAGAGGAACCCCCGCTCGGCGGAACGCCCCGCTCAGCGGAACGCGTCGCCGGGGACGGCGTCGTAGGCCGCCCGGACCCGGGCGACCCCGGCCTCGTCCGCGGCGAACCCGACGTCGCCGATGCCGGCCACCGGGACCACGCCGCGCGAGTTCGCCAGGAACGCCGCGCGGTAGCGGCCGACCTCCTCCAGTCGCACCACCTCGCGCCGGGACGGCAGCTCGCGCTCCAGCAGCGCCATCGCGGTGCCGTGCAGCCAGTCGGCCTCCGGCCACACCACGCCGCCGTCGGCGTCGAGGAACCCGATGTTGGCGATCGAGCCCTCCACCACCACGCCGTCGCGGGACACCAGCAGCGCGTCGTCGAACCCGGCCCGCAGGGCGAGCCGCCGGTGGTGCAGCTGGCCGAACCCGCCGACGTGCTTCACGTGCGGCAGCGGCCGGGTGTGGTCCACCGGCATCAGCCGCTGCGGCACGTCCGGCGGTTCCGCCGGCGGGTACACCGCCACCAGCACCGACGGCTCGTCCAGGCCGAACACGACCACGCGCACCGACGCGTCCCGGACCTCGCCCAGCGCCTTCGGCACCAGCTCCCGCACCCGGTCGCCGTCCAGGCCCTCGCCGTACAGCTCGCGGTTGCCCTCGTCGAGCCGCCGCAGGTGCAGGTCCAGGCCCTTCACGCGGCCGTCGCGGACCTGCATGGCGGTGAAGTGCCCGTAGTTGGCGAGCAGGCCGCGCGCGAGCACTTCCGGGGTGGCGGGTTCGCCGTCGATCTCGATCCTCAGCACGGGGCCGACCGTAGCGTGGCAGGAATCGAGGGTCGCGCGTCGTTGCCGCCGGCCCCGGGGGCGACGGAGGGTGGGAGTCGTGGAGCGCGAGGTGCTGATCGTCGGGTACGAGGGGGCGACGATGACCGACATCGCCGGCCCGACCGACGTCTTCACGGGAGCCGACCAGGTCTGCGCCGCCCGTGAGCACGACGCCGCCCGCGGGGGCGGTGGGGGAGGGGCCGGCCGGGGGCGGCGCGACGGCTACCGGGTGCGGTTGGCGGCCCCCGGCGGCGGGTTCGCGGTGCACGGCGGACTGCGGCTGGAGGCCGAGGACCTCGGGTCGGTGCCCGGAGGGGTGGACACCGTCCTGGTCGTCGGCGGCTTCGGCTTCACCGCCGCCGCCCGCGACACCGAACTCCTGCACCACGTGCGCCGCCTGGCGCTCGACGCCAGGAGGGTCGCGAGCGTGTGCACGGGCGCGTTCGTGCTCGCCGCCGCCGGCCTGCTCGACGGCCGCCGCGCCACCACGCACTGGGCCTACTGCGACCGGCTCGCCGCCGAGCACCCCGCGGTCGAGGTGGTGCCCGACGCGATCTACGTGCACGACGGCCCCACCGCCACCTCCGCCGGCGTCACCGCGGGCATCGACCTCGCCCTGGCCCTGGTGGAGCACGACCACGACGCGGCGCTGGCCCGCCTGGTGGCCCGCTGGATGGTGGTGTTCCTCCAGCGCCCCGGCGGCCAGTCGCAGTTCAGCGTGCGCGCCCGCGTGCCACCGGTCCGCGAACCCGGCCTGCGCGCCGTGCTCGACGCGGTCGCCGACGACCCGGCCGCCCCCTGGACCGTGGAGGCGATGGCCCGCCGCGCCGCGATGAGCCCGAGGCACTTCGCCCGCGTGTTCCCGCTCCGGGTCGGCGTCCCGCCCGCCCGGTACGTGGAGCGGGCCAGGGTCGAGGCGGCGGCGGGGCTGCTGGAGGCGGGCGACGAGGGGCTGGACGCGGTGGCCAGGCGCTGCGGCTTCGGTTCGGCGGAGACTCTGCGCCGCGCGTTCCTGCGGGTCCTCGGCGTGACGCCGGGCGGCTACCGCCACAGGTTCCGCACCACCGGTGCGGCATGAGGAGGGGGAAGAAGATGGACATCGCTTTCGCGCTCTACCCGGGCATGACCGCGCTCGACCTGGTCGGCCCCTACGAGGTGCTGGCCAACCAGCCGGAGGTGACCGCGCACTTCGTCGCGGCCTCGCCCGACCCGGTGCGGTGCGACGCGGGGCTGGTCGTCACCCCGACCGCCACGTTCGACGGGACGACCGCCGCCGACGTGGTCGTGGTGCCCGGCAGCAGCCGGTGGGCCGAGGCGCTGGACGACGGCGCGGTCGCCGCCTGGCTGCGCCGGGTCCACCCGACCGCGACGTGGACCACCTCGGTGTGCACCGGCTCGACGCTGCTGGCGCAGGCCGGGATCCTCGCCGGCCGGCCCGCCACCACGCACTGGGCGGTCCGCGACGAGCTGGCCTCCCTCGGCGCGGAGGTCCGCGCCGAGCGGGTCGTCGTCGACGGGTCCGTGGTCACCGCCGCCGGGGTGTCCGCCGGGATCGACATGGCGCTGACCCTGGTCGGGCTGATCTGGGGCGACCAGCGGGCCGAGTTCACCCAGCTCGTCCTGGAGTACGACCCCCGCCCGCCCTACCGGGCCGGGTCGCCCGAGACCGCGCCCGCCGAGGTCGTCGCCCACGCCCGCGGCCTGCTGCGCCGGCGCTGACAGACGGCGCTGACAGGCGGCGCCGACAGTCGGCGCTGACAGCCGGCGTCGACCGGCACGGCGGCGCGGTCCCCCCGTGCCGGTCCGCCCCGCACAGCGGGGCCGGCGGGCCGACAAGCCCCAACCGGTCCGACGGGAACGTGACCACCTCGGCGATCGCGTCGCCCTCGACCCGCAGCACGTCCAGCGTCAACGCCTCGAACCGCGCGCCACCCGGCTTGCGGACGTAGTTCGCCACGGCCGGCTGCCGGTTCGACCGCGTCTCCAGCGCCCGCCACTCGCCGACCGCCTCCGGACCCGCCATGAACGGCGCCCAGACGCCCATCAGCACGTCCCGCCCGCGGTGCCACCCTGGGTGCGGCGGCATCGCCCACGTGGCGTCCTCGCGCAGCGCCGCCGCGAGCCGCGCCATGTCGCCGCTCTCCGTGGCCTCCACGAACTCGCGCACCACGGCCCGCTCCCGCGGGTTCGGCTCGCCCGACCAGTCGGCGCGCCGCTCCGGCAGGTGCCTGCGCATGGCCACCCGTGCCCGGTGCAGCGCGCTGTTCACCGCGGGCACCGTGTCGCCCAGCAGCGCCGCGGCCTCGCCCGCCGGCCACCCCAGCACGTCCCGCAGCACCAGCACCGCCCGCTGCCCGGGCGGCAGGTGCTGCACCGCGACCAGGAACGCCAGCTCGATCGTCTCCCGCGCGACCACCTCGACGTCCGGCCCGGCGCCCGGCTCCGCGCGGTCCAGCAGCACGTCCGGGAACGGCTGGAGCCACGGCAGGTCGGCCCGCACGCCCGCGGTGGCGGCGCGCGCGGGTCGGCGGCCGATCACGTCCAGGCACGCGTTGGTCGCGATCCGGTAGAGCCAGGCCCGGAACGACGAACGCCCCTCGAACGCGTCACGGGCGCGCCACGCCTTGAGCAGCGTCTCCTGCACCAGGTCCTCGGCCTCGTCGAACGAGCCGAGCAGCCGGTAGCAGTGCACCCGCAGCTCGTGCCGGTGCCGCTCGGCCTCACCGGCGAAGTCGACCGCCGTCCCCTCCACCCCGACCTCCGCCACCCCGACCTCCGCCACCCCGGCCCCGACCCCCGCGACCTCGCCCATGCCGACCCTCCGCGATCCGTACGGTGACGTGCCCGTCGCACGCCGCACAACCCGTTGTGACGGCACCGGGCCGCGAAACTGTTCGCCGCCGGCCCACCCGACCGGTGTGACGAGGCCGATCGGCACGCCAACCGCGCGATTTCCTACGACCGGGCCCGTCCGTGGCGTAGTTTCTGCCCGCCACCTCCTGTTCCGGTGGACCTCGCCGTTCGCTTCGCAAGGGTCGTGAGCCAGTGGACCTCGGTGCCCCGCACGGAATCCGGTTCCGCTTCGAGGCGGGACTGCTGCGCGCCGTCCTGCTCGACGCGCACCGCAAACCCCCGGTGGACGCGGCCGAGCAGCTCACCGGCCTGCACGGCGGCACCCGTGACCTGCTGGTCGACGAGCACCGCGGCGAGCACCGCGACGGGCGCCTGCGCGCGGTGCTGCGGCAGCGCTTCGACCTGCCCGCGCCCGCCCGCTGGCGGCTCGCGGTCGGCGCGCCCGGCGCGGCGACCGGCGACGGCGTGGCGTTCGACCTGCCCGGCTCGGTGCGGCTGCTGGTGTCCGGCTCCGAACCGTGCGAGGTAGAGGACGGCGGCGTGTGCGCGTGGCTGCCCGCCGGCGAGTCGGAGCTGACCGTCGAGGTCACCAGCGAACCGGTGTTCGACGTGGGCGACACCGCCGTGGTGTGCCGCCCGGACCGGCCGCTCGAGGCGGCCGTGGTGCTCTCGTGCCTGCCCGGCGACCGGCTCACGCCCCTCGTCGTGCTGGGACCGGGAGGCGACGCCCGCCGCGACGCGCTGGTCGCGGACCTGCTGACCGCCCTGGGCGTGCGCCGCGCCGTGCTCCTCGACGACCCCGGCGAACCGCCGTTCGACCTGCCCGAGCACGTGCCCCTGGGCTGCGCCGACCTGCCCGCCCTGACCGGTGCGGCGTGGGCCCTGCTGCGCGGCGGCGAACCGGGCCGCGTGCTCGACGTCGCACCCGACGCCGACCCCGTCGCCGCCCTGTTCACCGCCCGGCGCGCGGGCGCGGCGCTGCGCGTGGTCGACGGCGCGCCGCCCGTGCCGCTCGACGACCACAACCCCGCCGACGGCGACGAGGCCGTCCTGGTCGAGCGCACCGGCGCCGCGGACGACCTGGTCGCCGCCCTCTACGCCCACCACCGCGGCGCACGCCTGGTCGTCACGCCCCGCCCCGACCTGACCGAGGTCGCCCGGGTCGTCGCCGAGGAGCAGGACCGGGTCACCGCCGCGGCGGGCGCGATCGGCGACGCCGTCAAGGGCATCGGGTTCGTCGAGGCCCTGTGGCGCTACCTGTCCACCGGCGGCCACGACCCGTACGCGGCGGTCGAGGCCGTGGTCACCGCGCAGGTGCCCGCCGAGGCGGTCGCCGACGTCGGCGACAGCAGGCTCACCGCGTTCACCACCGGCCTGCCCTACCCGTTCGTGCGCACCGCCGACGCCACCTGGGCGCGCAAACCGATCGGGCACGTGGTGGCCGACCCGGCGCTGGTCGTGCTCACCGAGCTGCACCGGGCGGGCGTGGCGCGCGAACCCGGCGCGTTCGGCCTCGTGTTCGACCACGGCGTGTTCCGCGAGCTGCCCGAGACCACCGCGTCGCTGGGCCACCACACCCACTCGATCGTGCTGCCCGAGGCGGACTCGTCGATCGCCGCCCTGCGCGAGCTGACCACCCGCCTGCCCGTCGAGCTGGTGTTCTTCAACACCCACGACACCGACCACGCCATCGTGCTCGGCGGCGAGGAGCTGCCCGACCACGACGTGCCGGTGCGCCTGCCGCACCGGCCGATCGTGTTCAACAACTCCTGCCGCTCGTGGACCGACCTGGGCCGCGAGTTCACCCTCGCCGGCGCCCGCGGCTACATCGGCGCGCTGTGGACCATCCCGCCGAACCTCGCCGCCGGGTTCGCCCGCACCGTCGTGCGGCGGCTCACCGCCGAGGAGACGCCCGCCGCCCACGCCATCGTCAACACCGGCACCCCCGGCGGCATCGAGCGGTCCTACCTGTACGTGGGCACCGTCAACGGCAGGCTCGACGAGTGGCGCGACCGGTCCACCACCGACACCGAGGCCGCGCTGACCGCCTGCGAGCTGCTCGCCGCCGCCGCCCGCGACCACACCACCGGCGCGGCGGCCCGCGTGCTGCGCCGGGAGATGGCCTCGCTGCGCGCGGTGGCCGAGTCGGCGGGCGCCACCGACACCCCCGCCTACGCCGACCTGCTGCTGGCCGAGCTGGCGCTGGAGGAGGACGACGCGCGGGTCGCCGACCTGGTCGAGCGGGTCGACGCGGTGCTGCCCGACCTGGCCGAGGGCGCCGAGGAGCGCTGGGCCCGCAGGTACGTGCTCACCGGGGCGCGGGCCGAGCGGCGCGGGGAATGCGCCGCCGCCCTCGCCGACTTCGAACGGGGTGTGGGCTTTGGCGACGCGTGCCGCGACCGCGCGGACGTGCTGGTGCGGATGGCGAGGCTGCTGATGCGCGAGGACCGGACCGACGAGGCGAGACGGGCGGCGCTGGCCGCGCACGAGGAGCACCGGGCGCGAGGCGCGCGCGCCGGTCTGCTGGAATCGGTCACCGTGCTCAACGAGATCGGCGACGACGACCCCGAGACCGCCCTGCGCCGCTCCGTCGAGGGGCACGACCTGGCCGAGGAACTCGGCGACCGGGCCCGGCAGGCCGCGTTCAAGCTCGACGAGTGCGACCGGCGACGCGCGGCCGGCGACCTCGACGCCGCCGTCCACGCCGGTCAGCGGGCCGCCGAGCTGTTCCGCGCCCAGGACGACGGACCCGGCGAACTGGCCGCGCTGCGCCGCCTCGTCGCCTGCCACCGCGACCTCGGCGACCTCGACGGCGCCCGGCGGTGCGCCGCGGCCGGACTGGCCCGCGCCGAACAGCTCGACGCGGCCGCCGAGGTCGCCCTCTTCCACGACGACCTCGGCGGCGTGCTCACCGCCCAGGGCGAGCACGCCGAGGCGCTGGGCCACTACCGGCACGCCGTGGAGAAGCTCGTCGCCACCGGCGCGTGGGAACGCGGCGCGGAACTGCTGCCGCACCTGGCCGTGGGCGCGGTGCGCGCCGGCGACCCCGAGGCGCTGTGGACCGCGGCCCTGTGCGGTGGCCTGATCTGCGAGGTCGCCCCGCGCCCCGTGTGGGCGTCGCTGGTGCCGCTGGTGGTCGACTCGATGAAGCGCGCCATCGAGACCGGGCCCCGGGAGCTGACCCAGCGCGGCATGACCGACTTCGCCAGCGCGGTCACCGCCGGCCGGCGCGAGGACGTGCCCGCCCAGGTCGGCATGCTCGCCGACGTCGTGGTCGTGCTGCTGGCGTGGCTCATGGACCGCGTCGACCGGGGCGTCCTCGGCCTCGCCCGCGAGCTGGAGCGCACCAGCGGCGGCGTGCTCGACCTGGTCGGCTACCTGTCGGTGCCCTACGAGCGGCGCCTCCGCGCCCGCCATGCCGGCGGCCCCACCGGTGGCGGCCCTACCAGTGGCGGCCCTCGCTGAGGCCGTCCAGCTCCGGCCGCGACACGTGCAGCACCTCGTAGCGGACCTCGCCGTCCGCCTCGGGCAGCTCACCCCACAGGCTGAAGTGGACCAGCTCCCAGCGCCGGGGGTCGACGGCCACCGCCGTGCTGTGCAGCGCCGGGTGGCCCCCGACCCGCTCCAGCTCCTCCACGGCCCGGTGGACCGCCTCGGCCGGGTCGGCGTCGGCGGACAGGGACCACACGCGCTTGGTGGCCCCGGTCGGCTCGGCGACCGGGCCGCGCGCGAAGGCCAGGCCGGCCCAGTGCCGCACGACCGGGCGGCCGAAGTCCGCGCTCAACCGCGCGAAACCCGGCCCCCACAGGAAGCTGTTCATGCCCTCGGGCCTGCGCCACAGGTAGAACGGCGAGTACTGGTTCACCGGCGAGCCGTCGACACCGCGCTCCCGCACGCAGTAGGCCTTCAGACCCAGGCCGGGGAACCCGTCGGTGAACGACCCCTTCGTGGCCACCCGGTTCCGGATGATCTTCATGTCGTAGTCGGCGGGCAGCGTGATCTCGTAGTGCATGGCCTGCATGGTCAGGTCCCCCGGTAGTTGGTCGCGGTGCGCGGGTACAGCTCGCGGTAGGCGGGGAGGTGACCCCACGGCGTGGTCACCGACTCCGCGTTCAGCAGCCCGTGCGCGAGCGCACGGGCGAAGACCGCCCTCGCCGCGGCGGCCACGGCGCGCGGGTCGGCGTCGTGGGAGCCGGTGGCGGCGGCGAAGACCGCGTCGCCGTCGGTGAGGCCGTGGGCGGGCCGGACGGCCAGCGCCAACCCCTCCTGGGCGGCGGCGGCCAGCGGGTACGGCGCGGTCCGGGCGTTGGTCGCGACCACGCCGATCACCGTGTTGAACGG
>NZ_JBHWIE010000084.1:0-26879 GCF_042732085.1 Actinosynnema sp. NPDC059797 | reverse complement strand
TTGGTCGCGGTGGCGCCGCCCGGGTCGAGTTCGAAGGGTGAGGCCGAGCGCGGCCTCGGCGGCGAGCGCCCCGGGCGACGCGGGTCCGCCCGCGCGCCACCCGGTGAGCGCGGCGAACCCGGCGACCAGGTCGGGCACGCGGGCCGGGTCGCCCGCCGGTGCCGGCGCGGACGGCGGCGGCTCGGGCCGGTCCGGGCGGAACCCGGGTTCGAGGACGCGCCCTCAGGTGGGCTGCAGGTGGGCCGGGTGCCGGGCCACCTCGCGGGTCAGCACCGCCTCGAACGCGCCGCCGGCGTCGACCGTCAGCTCCGGCACCCCGTGGCCGAAGCGCTCGACCAGCGCGTCCTCGGCGTCCGGTCGGAGCGCGTCGCGGGAGGCGACGCGGCCGCCGACCGACGCCGTGCGCCACGACATCGCCGGCCCGTCGGAGGTGGTGCGGAAGACGACCTCCCGCCGGTCGCCCTCGGCACCGGCCACGACGTCCCGGCACACGCGTGCCCACAGGTCTCCCACGACTCCCCCGGTCTCCCCGGTGGTCAGCGGGTGCGGCGGGTGCCGCGCCGGTAGGCGCTGACCGCCGGCGAGTCCAGCCAGAAGCGCCACGGCACGTCCACCGCGACGGCCACGCCGACGCGCGGCCCGGTGCGGATCTTCCCCGGATCGACGGGGTCGCCGGCCAGCAGCCGCACGGACGAGTCCGGCGCGGTCAGGTCGAGGCCGTTGTCGGCGCGGGTCAGGCCGAGCACGCCGGTCAGCCTCGCCGGGCCCTTGGCCAGCTCCGCGTCGCTGCGGGCGGACGGGCGGCGGGCCCGCGCCAGCTCGACGCCGGTGACCACCTCGCCCGCGCGCAGCAGCACCGCGCCGGGCACGCCGTCGGTGAGCGACACGACGTTGGCGCAGAAGTGCATCCCGTAGACGAAGTACACGTAGAGCCGCCCGGCGGGCCCGAACATGACGTCGTTGCGCGGTGTCCGGCCGCGGTAGCAGTGGGAGGCCGGGTCGTCGCCGCCCCGGTAGGCCTCGACCTCCACGATCCGCACGCCCACCACGCCGTCCGGCCCGGTGGACTCCACGGTGCTGCCGAGCAGGAGCCGCGCCGCGTCGATCGGGTCGACGGCCAGCTCCCGCTCGGTGAGCTGCCTAGGCGCGTCGGGCAACGGACACCCTGTCGCGCAGCCTCTTCAGCTGCTCGGCGACGCGGTCGGGGGCGGTGCCGCCGTGGGCGTCGCGGGAGGCGATGGAGCCCTCGACGGTCAGCACGTCGCGCACCTCGGGCGTCAGCGCGGGCGAGATCGCGGCGAACTCCTCGTCGGTCAGGTCGTCCAGGCCGACGCCGCGGGCCTCGGCGGCGCGGACGCACTCCCCCGCCGCCTCGTGGGCGACGCGGAACGGCACGCCCTGCCGCACCAGCCACTCGGCGATGTCGGTGGCCAGGGTGAACCCGGCGGGCGCCAGCTCGGCCGTGCGGGCGGTGTCGAACCGCATCGTGGCGATCATGCCGGTCAACGCCGGGAGCAGCAGCTCCAGCTGCTCGACCGAGTCGAACAGGGGCTCCTTGTCCTCCTGGAGGTCCCGGTTGTAGGCCAGGGGCTGGGCCTTCAGCGTGGCCAGCAGGCCGGTGAGGTTGCCGATCAGCCGGCCGGACTTGCCGCGGGTCAGCTCGGCCACGTCGGGGTTCTTCTTCTGCGGCATGATCGAGCTGCCGGTGGCCCACGCGTCGTCGAGCACCGCGAAGCGGAACTCGGCGGTGGTCCAGATGATCACCTCTTCGGCGATCCTGGACAGGTCCACGCCGATCATGGCCAGCACGAACGCGATCTCGGCGGCGAAGTCGCGGGACGCGGTGCCGTCGATCGAGTTCTCCACCGGGCCGTCGAAGCCCAGCTCCTCGGCGACCTTGGCCGGGTCCAGGCCCAGCGACGAGCCGGCCAGCGCGCCGGAGCCGTACGGCGACAGGGCGGTCCGCCGGTCCCAGTCGCGCAGCCGGTCCACGTCGCGCAGCAGGGCCTGGCCGTGGGCCAGCAGGTGGTGCGCGAGCAGCACGGGCTGCGCGGACTGGAGGTGGGTGCGGCCGGGCATGACCGCGGTCGGGTGCTCGGCGGCCTGGCCGGCCAGCGCGTCCACCACGTCCAGCACGCCGTCGGCGACGCGCTTGGCGGCGTCGCGCAGCCACATCCGGAACAGCGTGGCCACCTGGTCGTTGCGGGACCGGCCGGCGCGCAGCTTGCCGCCCAGCTCGGGGCCCGCCCGGTCGATCAGGCCGCGTTCGAGGGCGGTGTGCACGTCCTCGTCGGACAGCTCGGGGGTGAACGCGCCGGAGGCGACGTCGGCCTCCAGGGCGTCCAGCGCCGCCAGCATCCGCGCCAGCTCGTCCTCGGTCAGCAGGCCCGCGTCGCGCAGGACGCGGGCGTGCGCGCGGGAACCCCGGATGTCGTAGGGGGCGAGTCGCCAGTCGAAGTGCGTGGACAGCGACAGCCGCGCCATCGCCTCCGCAGGTCCGCCGGCGAACCGCCCGCCCCACAAGGAACTCACTTGGTCAAATCCTCTTCGCTGTGATGGTGCCGGTGCCGCTCTCGTCAGGTGGCGAGGGCGAAGTCGTACCACGGCTCGTCGGCGCGCCGGTCGGCGACCACGGCGCGACCGCCGTGCAGCACCAGCCGGACCTCGCCGGAGACGTCCCGCTGGGTGGTGGTGATGAAGGCGTCCAGGGCGTGCTTGAGCGGCGAGGACCACAGCCCGGCGCGGACCAGCTCACCCCAGCGCCGCTCGACCCGCCGCTTGAAGCGGGCCACGTCACGCTCCAGGGTGACCCCCTCCAGCTCGCGGTGGGCGGTGGCCAGGGCGGCCACGCCCGCCGTCGCGCCCGCCCGGCGGTCGATCTCCCGGACGGCCTGGAGCGCGGTGACGGTCTCGCCGTCGACCGCGACCGGCACGCCCCGGTCGAAGGTGACGACCAGCTCCTCGGGGTCCGGCGCGTCGTCGGCGGCCGGCGGGGCGGCGGCCGGTGCGGCCCGGGTTCCCGCGGCGACGACCACCAGGTCGGGCGCGAGGGCGGCGACGGCGGTCTCGAAGCGGGCCCGGTCGGCGCGGTCGTGGGCCACGGTGCGGGCGCCGTGCCGGCGGGCGGCCTCGACCAGGTGCCGGGCGACCAGCGCGTCCGCCAGGGCGGGCAGCGGCGGCCGGCCGGCCGCGTCGAGGGCGTTGGCCCGGACGGCGGGCAGGCAGTAGTCGGCGGCGAACTCCTCGCGGGCGTCCACGACGACCGGTTCGACGGCGTCGCGGACCGCCGCGAGGGAGCCGGGGCGCTGCCCGAGGTCCACCACCACGGCGATCACCTCCGCGCCGGTCACCTCCGCGCCGGTCGCCTCGGCGAACCGGCCGGGGTCGACCGGGCCGCCGGTGCGGGCGAGCACCACCCGCTCAGCCATGGTCCTCCCCCGGCCGCTCGCCCGCGGCGAGCGCGGTCACGCGGGCCGCCAGGTCCGCACCGGTGAGCGGTTCCCTCGCCACGGCGAGGATGGTGTCGTCACCCGCGATGGTGCCGACGATGTCGTGCAGCGCGGCCCGGTCCAGCGCGCTGGCCAGGAACTGGGCCGCGCCCGGCGGGGTGCGCAGGACCGCGAGGTTGCCGGAGTGGTCCACCGACACCAGCAGCTCGCCGAGCAGCCGCACGAGGCGGGTGGTGCCGCCCTGCACGCCGCGCACGGGGCTGCCGTCCTCGGGGATGACGTAGACGGGCGCGCCGCCGTCGGGACCGCGCAGCTTGACCGCGCCCAGCTCGTCCAGGTCGCGCGACAGCGTGGCCTGGGTGACCTCGATGCCCTCCACCGCAAGCGTTTTCGCCAGTTCGGACTGGCTGCGGATGGCGCGCTGGGAGATCAGCTCGACGATGCGGGCCTGCCGCGCGGTCCTGGTCACCGCGACCGCTCCAGCAACCACACCAGCAGGGCCTTCTGGGCGTGCAGGCGGTTCTCGGCCTCGTCCCACACCGCGCTGTCCGGTCCGTCGAGCACCTCGTCGGTGATCTCCCAGCCGCGGTGGGCGGGCAGGCAGTGCAGCACGGTCGTGCGCACGCCGGTGGCCGCCACCAGCTCCTTGTTCACCTGGTAGGGCCGGAACGGGCCGACGCGGTCGCGGCCGTCGTTCTCCTGGCCCATGGACGTCCACGTGTCGGTGACCAGCACGTCCGCGCCATCCACGGCGGCGCGCGGGTCGACGACCACCTCGACGCTGCCGCCGGTCTCCGCGGCGCGGCCCTTCGCCGCCTCCAGGGCCCACGGCTCCGGCGCGAAGTGCTCGGGCGCGGCGATGCGGACGTGCATCCCCGCGGTGGCGCCGCCGAGCAGGATCGAGTGCGCCATGTTGTTCGCGCCGTCGCCCAGGTAGGTGACGGTGAGGCCGGCGAGCGCGCCGTGCCGCAGCCGGATCGTCTGGAGGTCGGCCAGCACCTGGCACGGGTGGAACTCGTCGGTCAGGGCGTTGATCACCGGGATGCGGGACACCGAGGCCATCGCCTCGATGCGCTTCTGGGCGAAGGTCCGCCACACCACCGCGTCCACGTAGCCGGACAGGATGCGGGAGGTGTCCTCTATGGTCTCCTCCCGGCCCAGCTGCATGGACCGGCCGTCGATGATCACCGGGTGGCCGCCGAGCTGGGTGATGCCCACCTCGAACGACAGCCTGGTGCGGGTGGAGTTCTTCTCGAAGATCACCGCGACCGACTTGGGCCCGGCCAGCGGCTTGGCGGTCAGCCGGTCGGCCTTGAACGTGTCGGCCAGGTCCAGGACCTCGGCCTGCTCGGCGGGGGTGAGGTCGTCGTCGCGCAGGAAGTGCCGGACCACGTCAGGACTCCAGCCAGTTCGGGAGCTCGGCGACCACGCGGTGCGCGTCGGCCTCGTCGAGCACGAGGGGCGGCGCCAGCCGGATGACGTCCGGCTGGATGGGGTTGATCAAGAAGCCGGCCCGCTGCGCGGCCGCAGCGGCCTTCGCCGAGACCGCCTCGCGCAGCGTGATCCCGAGCAGCAGGCCGGCGCCCCGCACACCGGAGATGAGCGGGTGGTTCAGGTGCTCGACGCCCGTCGCGATCTCCTTGCCGACCGCGGCGGTGTGCTCCAGCAGCCCTTCGGCGGCGATCGTGTCGAGCACGGCGAGCGCGGCGGCGCAGCACACCGGGTTGCCGCCGAACGTGGTGCCGTGCTGGCCGGGGCCGAACAGGTCCTTGGCCGGGCCGACGGCGATGCACGCGCCCAGCGGCAGGCCGCCGCCGAGGCCCTTGGCCAGGGTGATCACGTCCGGCACGATCCCGACCTGGTGGAAGGCGAACCAGGTGCCGAGCCGGCCGACGCCGGTCTGCACCTCGTCCAGCACCAGCAGCGCCCCGTGCTCGGCGGTGATCCGGCGCGCCGCCTCCAGGTAGCCCTCCGGCGGCACGACCACGCCGTTCTCGCCCTGGATGGGCTCCACCACGAACGCGGCGGTCTCGTCGTCGATCGCGGCCTCCAGCGCGGCCACGTCGCCGAACGGGACGTGCACGACGCCCGGCACCAGCGGCTGGAACGGCTCCTGCTTGGCGGGCTGGCCGGTCAGCGCCAGCGCGCCCATGGTGCGGCCGTGGAAGCCGCCCTCGGTCGCGACGACCTTGGTGCGGCCGGTGCGGCGGCTGAGCTTGAACGCGGCCTCGTTGGCCTCGGCGCCGGAGTTGCAGAACAGCACGCGGCCGTCGCCGTCCACGCCGGCCAGGTCCAGCAGGCGCTCGGCGAGTTCGAGCGCGGGCTCGTTGACGTAGAGGTTGGAGGTGTGGCCGATCTTCGAGATCTGCTCGGTCACGGCGGCCACGATCGCCGGGTGGGCGTGGCCCAGGGCGTTGACCGCGATGCCGGTGAGCAGGTCGAGGTAGCGGTTGCCGTCGGCGTCCCACACGTGGGCGCCCTCGCCGCGGACGAGCGCGAGGCCGGGCGTGCCGTAGTTGTTCATCATGGCGGCCTGCCACCGCCGCTGGTGGTCGCTCATGCCTCATCCCCCAGGACCATCGTTCCGACACCTTCGGAGGTGAAGACCTCCAGCAACACCGAGTGGGCCAGCCGCCCGTCGATCACGTGCGCCTCGGGCACGCCGCCGCGCACGGCGCGCAGGCACGCCTCCATCTTCGGCACCATGCCGCTGTCGAGGCCCGGCAGCATCTCCTCCAGCCGCCCGGCGCGGACCCGGTGCAGCAGGGAACCCTTGTCCGGCCAGTTCTCGTAGAGGCCCTCCACGTCGGTGAGGACCACCAGCTTCCGGGCGCCCAGGGCCACCGCCACCGCGCCCGCCGCCGTGTCGGCGTTGACGTTGTGCACCACGCCGTCCACGTCCGGTGCGACGGTGGAGATCACCGGGATGCGGCCCGCGCGCACGATGTCTAGCACCGCGTCCGGGTTGACCTCCACGATGTCGCCGACCAGGCCGACGTCCACCGGCTCGCCGTTCACGACGGCGGGCCTGCGGGCCGCGGTGAGCAGGTGGGCGTCCTCGCCGGACAGGCCCACCGCGTACGGGCCGTGCTCGTTGATCAGGCCGACCAGCTCGCGCTGCACCTGGCCGACCAGGACCATGCGGACCACGTCCATCGCCTCGGGCGTGGTGACGCGCAGGCCGCCGCGGAACTCGCTGGCGATGCCGAGCCGCTTGAGCATGGCGGCGATCTGCGGCCCGCCGCCGTGCACCACGACCGGGTGCAGGCCGGCGAGCTTGAGGAACACCACGTCCTGCGCGAACGCGCGCTTCAGCCCGTCGTCCACCATGGCGTTGCCGCCGTACTTGACGACCACGACCGCGCCCCGGAAGCGCTGCAGCCAGGGCAGGGCCTCGATGAGGATGCCCGCTTTGTCCTGGGGGCTGGTCATGAGCTGTAGGCGCTGTTCTCTTCGACGTAGCCGTGGGACAGGTCGGTGGTGAGCACGGTGGCCGTGCCGTCGCCGAGGTTGAGGTCCACCACGATGTCCACGTCGCGGCCGGACAGGTCGGCCTCGCTCCGGTCGGCGGCCTTGTGGCCGTCGGCGAACAGGGTGACGCCGTTGATGGTGATGCCCAGCTTGTGCTGGTCGACGGTGGCGCGGGAGCGGCCGACGGCCATGGCGACGCGGCCCCAGTTGGGGTCGGAGCCGAACAGCGCGGTCTTGACCAGGTTGTCCTCGGCGACGGTCTTGGCGACCTCGACCGCCTCGGCCTCGGTGAGCGCGCCGTTGACGGTGATCGAGACCTCCTTGGTCACGCCCTCCGCGTCGCCCTGGAGCTGCTTGACCAGGTCGTGCGCGACGGCTTCCAGGACGCTCGCGAACTCCTCGGGGTCCGGGGTCGCGCCCGAGGCGCCGGAGGCCAGCAGCAGGACCGTGTCGTTGGTGGACGTGCCGCCGTCGACGTCGAGCCGGTCGTAGGTGCGGGCGGTGACCCGGCGCAGGGCCGCGTCCAGCGCGTCGCCGTCGAGCACCGCGTCGGTGGTGATGACGCTGAGCATGGTGGCCATGTTCGGCGACAGCATCCCGGCGCCCTTGACGAAGCCGCCGACGGACCAGCCGCCCGGGTGGTCCTGCCACGACTGCTTGGGCCGGCTGTCCGTGGTCATCACGGCGGTGGCGGCGTCCAGGCCGGCCCGGTCGGTGTCGGCCAGCTCCTGGGCGGCCTTCTCCACGCCGGCCTTGAGATTGTCCATGGGCAGGCGCTCGCCGATCAGGCCGGTCGAGCAGACGGCGACCTCGATCGCGCCGACGCCGAGCACGTCCGCGACCTTCTCGGCGGTGGCGTGGGTGTCCTGGAAGCCCTCGGGGCCGGTGCACGCGTTCGCGCCGCCCGAGTTGAGCACCACGGCGCGCAGCCTGCGCTCCTTGAGCACCTGCTGCGACCACAGCACGGGGGCGGCCTTGACCTGGTTGGTGGTGAACACGCCGGCCGCGGCCTGGCCGGGACCGGTGTTGACGACCAGCGCGAGGTCGAGCGCGCCGGAGTCCTTGATGCCGGCCGCGACGCCGGCGGCGCGGAAGCCCTTGGGGCCGGTCACGCCTCTGTTGCGGTTCACGGAGCTACTCCCACGGTGGACAGGCCGGTGGTCTCCGGCAGGCCGAGCGCCAGGTTCATGCACTGCACCGCCGCGCCCGCGGTGCCCTTCGCCAGGTTGTCGATCGCCCCGACCACCACGAGCCGGTCCAGGTCGCGGTCGACGGTGACCTGGAGCTGGACGGCGTTGGAGCCGAGCACCGCGCCGGTGGTCGGCCAGCTCCCCTCCGGCAGCAGGTGCACGAACGGCTCGTCCGCGTAGGCCTTCTCGTAGGCGGCGCGCACGTCCTCGGCGGAGGCGCCGGGGACGAGGGTCGCCGAGCAGGTGGCCAGGATGCCGCGGGGCAGCGGGGCCAGGACGGGGGTGAAGGAGACCTTGACGTCGCGACCCGCCAGCCCGGACAGGTTCTGGGTGATCTCCGGGGTGTGCCGGTGGGCGCCGCCGACGCCGTAGGCGCTGAGCGAGCCCATCACCTCCGAGCCGAGCAGGTGGGGCTTGGCGGCCTTGCCCGCGCCGGAGGTGCCGGAGACGGCGACCACGGTGACCTCGGGCTCGACCAGGCCGATCGCGGGGGCGAGGGCGAGGGTGGAGACGGTCGGGTAGCAGCCGGGCACGGCGACGCGCCGGGCGTTCCGCAGCTCGTCGCGCCGACCGGGCAGCTCCGGCAGGCCGTAGGGCCAGCTGCCCGCGTGCTCGCCGCCGTACCAGCGCTCCCAGGCGGCCGGGTCGGTGAGGCGGTGGTCGGCGCCGCAGTCGACGACCAGCACGTCGTCGCCGAGCTGGGCGGCGATCTCGGCCGAGTGCCCGTGCGGGAGCGCCAGGAACACGACGTCGTGGCCCCTGAGCTCGTCGGCCGTGGTCTCGGTGAGCACCCGGTCGGCCAGGGGCAACAGGTGGGGCTGGTGGGCCAGCAGGCGGGTGCCCGCGTTGCCGCCGGCGGTCAGCGCGCCGATCTCCACCTCGGGGTGGCCGAGCAGGAGCCGCAGGACTTCACCCCCGGCGTAGCCGCTGGCCCCGGCTACCGCGATCCGCAACGTCATACGGATAAGTATGCACGCCGGTGCATCGTCACTCAAATGTGTATTCGCCGCGACCGGGCCGGGCGGTCACCACTCCACGAGCAGCTCGTCCAGCCCGTACACGATCTGCTCGCTGCGGAAACGCAGCTCCGGCGACACCACGCGCAGGCCCGGGAACCTGGTCAGCAGGGCCTGGAACGCGATGCGCATCTCCATCCGCGCCAGCGGCGCGCCCAGGCAGTGGTGCACGCCGTGGCCGAAGGCGACGTGGCTGCTCGACCCGCGCCCCAGGTCCAGCTCGTCCGGTTCGGGCACCAGCTCCGGGTCCCGGTTGGCCGCGGGCAGCGAGCAGACCAGCAGGTCGCCCGGCAGCACCGCCCGCCCGCCCAGCTCCGTCTCGACCAGGGCGATCCGCGGCACCACGGTGTGCACGACGGTCAGCCAGCGCAGCAGCTCCTCCACCGCGGCCTCCGGCGCGGCGAGCGCCCGCGCCCGCCGGTCGGGCTCCGCCAGCAGGGCCGCCACGCCGAGGGAGAGCATGTTCGCCGTGGTCTCGTGGCCCGCCAGCAGCAGCAGGTCGGCCAGGCCGACCACCTCCTCGTCGGCCAGGTCCGAGCGCACCAGCGTGCCGAGCAGGTCGTCGCCCGGCGCGGACCTGGCGCGGCGGGTCAGCTCGGCCAGGTAGGCGCGGGACTCCAGGGCCAGGGCCAGCCGCGCCTCGGGCGACAGCGCCGTGTCGAAGAAGCGGTTGTACCGGTCCTGGAAGGCGTCCCGGTCGGCGTAGGGCACGCCCAGCAGCTCGCAGATCACCAGCGCCGGGATCGGCAGCGCGAAGCCGGTCACCACGTCGGCGGGCGGTCCGCCGCGCTCCAGCGCGTCGAGCCGGTCGCGCACGACCTCGTGGACCCGCGGCTCCAGCCACCGCATCCGGCGGCCGGTGAACTCGCCGGCCACCAGCCTGCGCAGGCGGGTGTGCTCGGGCGGGTCGAACGCCAGCGGGTTGCCCGGCCGCACCGCGGCCAGCTCCTCCTCGGACAGCGCGGGCGCGCCCGGCACCACGTGGTGCGGCGAGTTGCCGAACCGGCTCGGGTCGCCCAGCACCTCGCGCACGTCCGCTATCCGGGTGACCAGCCACACCCGGTCGCCCTGCGGCGCGTCCACCAGGCGGACGCCCGCGTCCCGCTCGGCCGACAGTTCCGGCGCCGGGTCGAACCCCACCCGTCGCATGTGCAGGGGCAGCGTCGGCATGTCGGCCTCCCGATGGCTCGTGGCGAAAACCGTAGTTAGCCCTGGGAGTGATGCGGCAGCCTTCGCCCGGGTGAGGTCGGAACTACTCGTGGTGAACAGGAGTGCGGATGCGGGCGGTCGTCTTCGACTGGCGGGGCACGTTGGCGGTCACGCCCACCTTCACGGGGTGGGCGGCCGAGGCGTTGCGGCGGATCGGCCGCGACCCCGGCCTGGCCCGGGAGGTGGTGGCGAGGCTGCCCGCGCGGGAGCTGGACGCGCCGGGCGTCGACGCGGACGCCGCGCTCCACCGGCGGACCTACTACGCGGCGTTCCGCGCGGGCGGGCTGGACGACGAGCTGGCCGACTCGCTGTACGCGGTGGAGTCCGACCCGGCGGTGAACCCGTTCGCGGTGGACGTGCGGCCGACCCTGGCGGGGCTGGCCGCGCGCGGGATCCGGATCGGGGTGCTCAGCGACGTCCACTTCGACATCCGGCCGTCGTTCGCGGGGCTGCCGGTGCGCTCGTTCGTGCTGTCGTTCGAGCACGGCGTGGTCAAGCCCGACCCGGCGATCTTCCGGATCGCGCTCGACGAGCTGGGCACCGGGCCCGAGGAGACGCTGATGGTCGGCGACCGCGCCTCCCACGACGGCGCGGGCGTGTGTCGCGGCTGCCCTCCGCGTCGCGTGCCGCCGAGGGGGCACGACCCGGCCGCCCGCCCCCCCCTGCACAACACGCCCTTGTTCTCCCCGGGGGCCCGCGCCCCCCCGCGGGGGGGGGGCGCTCGGCCGGCCGCCCGCCTAGTTGCCGGCGCCGAACCGCTGGAGCGCCCGGATCTTGTTCGTCGCGTCCAGCGCGGCCACCTTGTACGCCTCCGACAGCGTCGGGTAGTTGAAGACCGTGTCCACCAGGTAGTCCACCGTGCCGCCGCACGCCATGACCGCCTGCCCGATGTGCACCAGGTCGGTCGCCCCGGTGCCGAACAGGTGCACGCCGAGCAGCTTGCGGTCCACAGTGGACACCAGCAGCTTGAGCATGCCGTAGGCGTCGCCCACGATCGAACCGCGCGCCAGCTCCCGGTACCGGGCCAGCCCCACCTCGTACGGCACCGCCGACGAGGTCAGCTCGGCCTCGGTGGCGCCGCAGTAGGAGATCTCGGGGATCGTGTAGATGCCGATCGGCTGGAGCGCGGTCAGCTCGTGCGCCTCCTCGCCGAACGCGTGGTAGACGGCCAGCCTGCCCTGGTCCATCGACGTGGCCGCCAGCGCCGGGAAGCCGATCACGTCGCCCACCGCGTAGATGTGCTCGACGGGCGTGCGGTAGTGCTCGTCGACCTGGAGCCGGCCGCGCCGGTCGGCCTCCAGGCCCGCCTTGGCCAGGTCCAGCGCCTCGGTGTTGCCCTGCCGGCCCGCCGAGTACATCACCGCGGCCGCCGGGATGCGCTTTCCGCTGGCCAGCGTGGTCACCGTGCCGCTGTCGGACACGTCGACGTTGACCACCTTCTCGCCGAACCGGAAGGTCACCGCGAGGTCGCGCAGGTGGAACTTCAGCGACTCGACGATCTCCGGGTCGCAGAAGTCGAGCATCCGCTCCCGCTGCTCCACCACGGTCACCCTGGTGCCGAGCGCGGCGAACATCGACGCGTACTCGATGCCGATCACCCCGGCGCCCACCACCACCAGCGACGACGGGATCTCCTCCAGCGACAGCACCTCGTCGGAGTCGAGCACCCTGACCTCGTCGAAGTCCACCTGGTCCGGCCGCGCGGGCCGCGTGCCGACCGCGATCACGACCTTCCCGGCGGTCACCACGTGGTGCTCGCCGCGGTGCGCGCCCTCGACGGCCACCGTGTGCTCGTCGACGAACCGGGCCGTGCCGGTGAGCAGGTCCACCTGGTTGCGGTGCAGCTGCGCGCGCACGACCTGGACCTCGCGACCGATCACGTGCCGGGTGCGGGCGAGCAGGTCCGAGATCGTGATGTCCTGCTTGACCCGGTAGCTGGCGCCGTACAGCTCGCGCTGGCTCATGCCGGTCAGGTACATCACGGCTTCCCGCAGGGTCTTCGACGGGATGGTGCCGGTGTTGAGGCACACCCCGCCGACCATGTCGGCCCGGTCGACGATCGCGACCCTCCGGCCGAGCTTCGCGCCCGCGATGGCGGCCTTCTGCCCACCCGGGCCGGACCCGATGACGAGCAGGTCGTAGTCGTACGCGCTCATGCCCGGAAGCCTCGCACACCGGAGCGGCGCGCGTGTTGCGGAAGGGCGTCGATCCGCGGTGCTGCGTGCGATCGGCGCCGCGTGCGGTCAACGCCCCGCGGTCGGCCGCTCACCGCCGGTCGCGCGCGGTCAGCCCCTGGCGGCGCGGCCGGAGTAGGTCAGCGGGAAGACCAGGTCCGTGCACGCGTCCGGCACGTCCTGCGCGATCTGCACGACCATCTCCACCTCGACCGACCCGGCGGGCGGGATGAGCACCGGCTCGGCCATCGGCACGACGGTCAGCACGCCGGACGGGCAGCCCGGCACCTTGTTGTGCGACTCGTCCAGCGGCTGGCCCGGCTCGGCTTCCAGGTCCAGCACCACGATGTCGACCTCGTTGGGGTTCGACAGCCGCACCAACCGCGCGCCCTCGCCGCCCGGCGTCAGCTCCACCGCCGCGCCGGAGACGTCGTTGATCTCGAACGGCTCCAGGCCGGCGACACCGGCCTCGGCGTTGCTCACGGAGTACGCCATCGCGGGCAGTTCGGGTTCCGGCCAGGTCAGGTGCATGGCGGCGACGACGGCACCACCGACCGCGAGGATCGTCGAGGCGACGGCGATCTCCATCCGCGGACCCAAGCTGCGCATGAGGCAACCTCACTAGGATTGCTGCTCCAGGCGGTGGGTTCGCCGCTAGCTCCCCGCCGGACCGGCGACCAGACTCGCCCGGCGGTTCATCGCTTCGCCCCTCGGCCCAGCGGGCCGCGGAACCAATCTTGGAGAACGTTCAACATCCGCGCAAGGACCATGCCGGCCCGGAAATACAGGTCTTTGGGCCCCTTGACAGCACACCCGAAGTAGCCTGAACTGCACGTTCTTCCGCTGCCGGCCACCGGGAGTTCACCCGACCGGCTCAGTCCCGGGACCGCAGCGGTGCGGTCCCGGGAACGCTCCGTCAGCCTCTCAGCACCGCGCCGAAGCGCTCGGCCGCCGCGGCCACCGCCGCGTCGCGCGCCGCGGTCGCCTCCTCGACGGTCAGCGTGCGGTCCGGCGCGCGGAACCGCAGCGAGTACGCCAGCGACCGCTTGCCCTCGCCCACCTGGCCACCGGTGTAGACGTCGAACAGCCGGATGTCCTCCAGCAGCTCGCCGCCGCCCGCGCGCAGCACCCGCTCCACCCGCGCGGCGGGCACGTCCGCGCCGACGACCACGGCCACGTCCAGCAGCACCGGCGGGTAGGCCGACACGACCGGCGCGGGCCGGTGGTCGTCCAGCGGCAGCGCGTCCAGGTCCAGCTCGAACGCCACGGTCCGCTTCGGCAGGCCCAGGGCCTCGACCACCTTCGGGTGCAGCTCGCCCGCGTGGCCCACCGGCCAGTCGCCGACCCGCAGCTCGGCGCACCGGCCCGGGTGCCACGGCGCCAGGTCGGAGGCGACGGTGGTCAGCTCCACCCCGTACGCCCGGCCGACCAGCCGCGCGGCCTGCACCGCGTCCGCCCAGTCCGCCTGCCTGCCCTTGCCCCACCAGCCCGGCTGCTCGCGGTGGCCCGCCAGCACGGCCGCCACGTGCACCGGCTGCTGCGGCAGCGCCGCCCGGAGCGAGGCCAGTTCCTCCTCCGACGGGCGCGCGCCCACCGCGACGGCGGGCATCGGCGCCGGGTCGGCGCGCGGCAGCGTCACCTGGGCCGCGGTGTAGACCGCGAGGTCCTTCTGGCCGCGCGCCAGGTTCCGCTGCACGGTCTCCAGCAGCCCCGGCACCAGCGTGGTGGCCAGCGCGTGCTTCTCCGCCTCCAGCGGGTTGAGCACGCTCACCGTGCGGCGGCGCACGTCGTCCGCCGGCAGGCCCAGCGCGTCGAACACCGCGGGCGAGACGAACGGGAACGGCTTGACCTCGACGAAGCCCTGCTCGGCCAGCGCGCGGGCGACCGTGCGGCGGCGGCGCTGCTGCTCGGTCAGGCCGCGACCGGCGGGCGCGGGCGGCAGCACCGACGGGATCGTGTCGTAGCCCTCCAGCCGCAGCACCTCCTCGACCAGGTCCGCGGGCTGGGTGAGGTCCGCGCGCCAGGTCGGCGGCACCGCGGTGACCATGGTCGAGCCGTCGTCACCGGTGCTGACCTCGACCTGGCAGCCGATCTGGCCCAGCCGCCGCGCGGTCACGCCGCGGGCGTAGCGGACACCGGCGACCCGGTCGGGCAGGTCGATGGGCATCGAGACCGGCGCGGGCTGCGCGACGCCGCCCACGTCCGTGCGGCCGGGGCGGATGCCGCCGTCGCCGAACATGTCCAGCAGCCGGGCCGCGCGCTCCAGCGCCACCGGCGCCAGCGCCGGGTCGACGGTGCGCTCGAACCGCTTCGCCGCCTCGCTGGGCAGCTTGTGGCGGCGCACCGTGCGGGCGATGGACGCCGGGTCCCAGTTCGCCGCCTCCAGCAGGATGTCCGAGCTGTCGTCGCGGACCTCGGTGCTCGCGCCGCCCATGACGCCGGCCAGCGAGATCACGCCGCTGTCGTCGGCGATCACGATGTCGTCCGGGTCGAGCGCGCGGACCTGCTCGTCCAGCGTGGTCAGCTTCTCGCCGGCCACCGCGCGCCGCACCACCAGGCCGCCGCGCACGGCGGAGCCGTCGAACGCGTGCAGCGGCTGGCCCAGCTCCAGCATCACGTAGTTGGTGACGTCCACCGGCAGCGAGATCGAGCGGATGCCCGCGAGCATCAGCCGGCGGCGCATCCACCACGGGGTGGGCGCGGTCGGGTCGACACCGGTCACCCGGCGCGCGGTGAACCGCGAGCACGCGACGGGGTCCTCGACGGTGACCCGGATCTCCTCGCCCTCGGCCTCGGGGATCTCCGCCAGGCCGGGGTCGCGGAACGGCACGTCGAACGCGCAGGCCAGCTCGCGGGCCAGGCCGCGCACGGAGAACGCGTAGCCGCGGTCCGGCGTCGGCGCGACCTCGATGACGGTGTCGCCCAGGCCCAGCAGCTCGACCGCGTCGTCACCGGGCTGCGCGGTGCCGCTGGGCAGCACCATGATCCCGGCGTGGTCGTCGCCCAGGCCCAGCTCGCGGGCCGAGCAGATCATGCCGTTGCTGGTCTTGCCGTAGGTCTTGCGGGCGGCGATGGCGAAGTCGCCGGGCAGCACCGCGCCGGGCAGCGCGACCACGACCGTGTCGCCCTCGCGGAAGTTCGACGCGCCGCAGACGATGCCGTTGACCTGGTCCGGGCCGACCTCCACCTGGCAGTAGCGGATCGGCTTCTTGAACTCGGTCAGCTCCTCGATCTCGACCACGCGGCCCGCGACGAGCGGACCGGTGACGCCGTTGAGCCCGTGGACGTCCTCGACCTCCAGGCCGATCCGCACGAACGCCTCGGCGAGCTGCTCAGGCGTGGGGACCTCGGCGAACTCGAGGTTCTCGACCAGCCAGGTAACCGGGATGCGCACCGGTCATGCCTCCGTTCCGAAGGGCTGGGTGAAGCGGACGTCGCCCTCGACCATGTCGCGCATGTCGGGCAGGCCGTTGCGGAACTGGAGGGTGCGTTCAAGGCCCATGCCGAACGCGAAGCCGGAGTAGGTGTCCGGGTCGACGCCGCAGTTGCGCAGCACGTTCGGGTTGACCATGCCGCAGCCGCCCCACTCGACCCAGCCCGCGCCGCCCTTCTTCTCCGGGAACCACACGTCCACCTCGGCGGACGGCTCGGTGAAGGGGAAGAAGCTCGGGCGCAGCCGGGTGCGGGAGTCCTCGCCGAACATGGCGCGGGCGAACGCGTCGAGCGTGCCCTTCAGGTGCGCCATGGTCAGGCCCTTGTCCACGGCCAGGCCCTCGACCTGGTGGAAGACCGGGGTGTGGGTGGCGTCCAGCTCGTCGGTGCGGAACGTCCGGCCGGGGCAGACGACGTAGACGGGCAGCTCGCGGTCGAGCAGGGTGCGCGCCTGGACGGGGCTGGTGTGCGTGCGCAGGACCAGGCCGGAGTCGGCGGGCGCCACGTAGAAGGTGTCCTGCATGGTCCGGGCGGGGTGGTCCTTGCCGAAGTTCAACGCGTCGAAGTTGAACCACTCGGCCTCGACCTCGGGGCCCTCGGCGACCCCCCAGCCCATGGCCACGAACACGTCCGAGATGCGCTCGGCCAGCGTGGTCATGGGGTGGCGGGCGCCGCGCGGGACGCGGTCCCACGGCAGCGTGACGTCGACCGCCTCCTCGCGGAGGACGCGCTCGTCGCGCTCGGCCTGAAGCTCGGCGCGGCGCTCGTCGAACGCCTGCCTGACCTCTTGCTGGGCCTGGTTGACCCGCTTGCCCGCGTCGGCCTTCGCCGCGGGCGGCAGCGCGCCGATCTCGCGGCGCGCCAGCAGCACCGGCGAGCGGTCACCCAGGTGGCTCGGCTTCACGGCGGCGAGCTCGTCGAGGTCGGCCGCCTTGGCGAACGCCTCCCGAGCCTGCTCGACCGCCGTGGCCAGCGCTTCCGGGGAGAGCGCCGCGACCTGCTTCGGGTCGTAGGGGTCGTTGGCTCCGGACATGGTTGGTGGACAGCTCCCGTCACGGACAACAGGTGGTTAGCGGGTCGATCCTAGGTGATCGGGCCTTACGGCCCATCACCGCCCGATCGGCGCAGGTCGCGGCGCACGGCTTCGAGGGCCTGCCGGCACGTGGCGATGCGCGGGTGGTCCGGCTCGAAGAGCGCTTCGCGGATCGCCGGCGCCCGCTCCGGCGGCGGCGGCAGCGCGACCGTCCGCTCCGCGCGGCGCACGCCCTCGTGCTCCGGCGGTCACAACGTGCCCCGATCCCCGATCGCAACCGGACCGAGCCGGAATTGTCGGTGGCCCGTGGCAATCTGATCACGCGCGCAGGACACCGGCGAGCGATCAGCACAAAACCGGGTCACGAGCCGCTGAACCGACCCTAGAATCGTTCGTCCCACGTGATCCGACCCGAGGTGAACTCCACTCCATGTCCCACACCTTCGGTGTCGACCTGCGCGGGATCATCGACCTGCTCAGCCACCACCTCTACAGCAGCCCCCGCGTCTACGCGCGCGAACTGCTCCAGAACGCGGTGGACGCCATCACCGCCCGCCGCGCGCTCCAGCCGGACGCGCCGGGCGAGGTGGTGATCGAGCCGGTCGAGTCCGCCGGCGGCACCCTCCGCATCTCCGACACGGGCATCGGCCTGACCGAGCGCGAAGTGCACGACCTGCTCTCGACGCTGGGCCGCACGTCCAAGCGCGACGACCTGGGCTTCGCGCGCCAGGGCTTCCTCGGCCAGTTCGGCGTGGGGCTGCTGTCCGCGTTCCTGGTCGCCGAGCGCATCAGCCTGACCAGCCGGTCGGCGCGCGGCGGGCCCGCGGTGCGCTGGACCGCCGACGCGGCGGGCAACTACGACGTGGAGGTCGACGACTCGGCGCGCGCCGAGGTCGGCACCACCATCGAGCTGGTGCCGCACCGCGACGCCGAGCACTGGCTGGAGAAGGACGTCGTGCGCGCCCTGGTCGCGGAGTACGGCGAGCTGCTGCCGGTGACCGTGCGGGTCGGCCCGGAGGTCGTCACGCTCGGCGAGCTGCCGTGGCTCGACGACGCGCCGGCCTACGGCGAGCGCGTGCTGGGCGTGGCGCCGTTCGACGCGATCCCGGTCGAGGTGCCGACGGTCGGCCTGCGCGGCGTCGCCTACGTGCTGCCGAGCGGCGTGCACCCCGGCGCGCGGCAGTCCCACCGCGTCTACCTCAAGCGGATGCTGGTCGGCGACGCCATCGAGGGCCTGCTGCCGGACTGGGCGTACTTCGTGCGCTGCGTGGTCGACTCCACGTCGCTGCGGCCCACGGCCAGCCGCGAGTCGCTCTACCAGGACGAGACGCTGCTCGCGGTGCGCGAGGAGCTGGGCCGCCAGGTCCGGGACTGGCTGGTCCGGCTGGACGCGACCAGCCCGGAGCGCACCAGGGCCCTGCTCGACGCGCACCACCTGGGCATCAAGTCCCTGGCCAGGGTGGACGACGACATGCTGCGGCTGGTCGAGCGCTGGCTGCCGTTCGAGACCACCGACGGGCCGCAGTCGCTGCGCCACTTCCGCCGCAGGCACGGCACGATCGGCTACGTGCCGGACGTGGACGAGTTCCGGCAGCTCGCCCCGGTCGCGCACGCGCAGGGCATGGGCCTGGTCGACGCGGGCTACGCCTACGACGTGGAGATCATGGAGCGGCTGGTCGCCCTGGACGGGCCGACCGCCGCCCGCCGGGTGGCGCCGAGCGAGGTGCTGGCCGCGCTCGACGACCCGGACCCGGAGGTGGAACGCGCGCTGCGGGAGCGCCTCGACCAGGCCCGGGAGGTCCTGGAGCGGCACGACTGCGAGGCCGTGCCCCGCGACTTCGACCCCGGCTCGCTGCCCGCGCTGCTGGTCACCAACGTCGAGGCGGAGCGCAAGCGCGACGCCCAGCAGGCCGGCGAGGACGCCGACCCGCTGTGGGCGGAGCTGCTGGGCAGCCTGGTCGAGTCCGCGCCGGGCGCCGCGCAGCGGCTGGTGCTGAACTGCCGCAACCCGCTGGTGCGCAGGCTGACCCGGCTGACCGACCCGGCGCTGGTGGAGCTGACCGTCGAGTCGCTGTACGTGCACGCCCTGCTCCAGGCGCGGCGCCCGATGCGACCGAAGGACACCGCGGCGCTGAACCGCTCGTTCCTGGAACTGCTGGACCGCGCCGTGGGAGAGGACCGATGAACCCGGACAAGGGTGCCGCCGAGCGGCAGTTCGTCGAGGCGTACCACATGCCCGAGGGCATGCCGCGACACGAGGCGCTGGAGCGCGCCGCCCGCGCCGCGGACGCCGTGGACCACCTGCCGCTGGGGGTGAGCTGCCGGATCGCCCTGATCCGCTCGGCCTACGACCTCGGCCGCTACGACCTGATGCTGGCGCCGTTCGCGTGGTGCGGCACGGCCGAGCAGCGCGACCCGACCGCGTTCGACGAGTGGGAGCTGCACAGCTTCGACTGGGCGCACAAGTGGATCGTGTCCGGCCTGATGGCCGACCCGAGGTTCACCCTGGCGCAGATCACCTCGTTCCTCGACCAGCTCGCGTCGCGCTACCAGCGGCTCGGGTACTCGATGCAGCCCGTGCACGGCGCCCGCACCGAGCTGGCCTCGCACGTCGGCGACGACGAGGCGTACCGGGAGCACTTCGCGCGCTACCTGGCGACCGAGCGCGGCCCGATGAGCGACTGCGAGGCGTGCGTCGTCGAGGAGCAGGCCGGGCACCTGATCCGGCAGGGCCGCCACGCCGAGGCGGTCGCGCACGCCGAGCGCCAACTGGAGCAGGAGACCGGCTGCGCCACCCAGCCGCAGGGCATCCTCACCACGCTGACGCCCGCGTTCGTCTCGCTGGGCGACCTGGAGCGGGCCCGGCAGGCGCACGTGGTGGCGCACCGGCTGGTGCGCGACGACCTGGTGGGCGGCTACCTGGACGACCACCTGGTGTTCTGCGCGACGACGGACAACGTGCGGCGGGGCGTGGACCTGCTGCGCGGCCACCTGCACCGGGTGCACCACTCGACCAGCCCGTCGCGGGCCATGCACTTCGCCGCCGGCGCGGCGCTGCTGCTGAGCCGGGTGCCGGGGGACGAGGAGTTCGCCGTGCCCCGGGACGGGGGCGCCGAGGTGCTGACCGCGCCCGAGCTGCGCGCCCTGCTGGAGGAGCGGGCGCTGGAAATCGCGGGCCGGTTCGACCGGCGCAACGGCTCCGACGCGGTGACCAGGCGTGTCCGGGAGACCCTGGCGACGCCGGACTCGGTGCCGGTGCCGCTGGTCGTGCCGGTGTCCGCGCCGTCGACGCCCGCGCCCGCGGACGAGGAGCCGGTCGAGCTGGGCGACCCGGTGGAGCTGGCGCGGCGGATGTGCGACGCGTTCGACCAGGGCGAGTTCACCACCGGGATGCGGCTGCTGCGGTCGCTGCCGCCGGACCTCGACCCGCTGCTGCCGGAGTCGCTGGGCGCGCTGGTGGCGGCGCGGCGGGCGATCGTCAGCGGCCACTCGCGGCCCAAGGAGGAGGTGCTGGTCGAGCTGGACGCGGCGGTGGACCGGCTGGTCGCGTGCGGTGAGCACGACCTGGCCAACCGGTACCGGGCGCGGGGCGCGGGGCTGCGCGCCGACGAGGGCGGCGTCGAGGCGGCGCACGCGTGCGTGGCCGAGGCGGACGCCGCCGGCACGCCGTACACGCGGGTGCTGACCAGGCTGCTGCTGGCCGACCTGCTGGCCGAGGCGGAGCAGGACGACGACGAGGACGACGAGCCCTGGTCCGACGCGACCGCCCCCGACGATTCCGCCGATCCGGCCGATCCGGGCGTCCTCGTGGCGGAGGCGCTGGAACTGGCGCTGGAACGGGTGCCGGAGCTGGTGTCGCGGGCGCGGTGCGACCGGGCGCAGCACCTGGCGGCCTCCGGCAGCCTGGACGAGGCGCTGGACGAGGTCACCGACGTGCTGGCGGGCGACCCGTCGTCGTCCGTGCGGTTCGACGCGCTGCGGCTGCTGCTGAAGATCCAGACCGTCCGGGGCGACGAGGCCGCGCTCGCCACGGGCGCGCGGTTCGTGGAGGCGTTCAGCACGCCGCGCGGGCCGTGGACCGCCGAGGCGCACCGGCAGCGGGTCTCCTCGATCCAGCGGCTCGACCTGGAGGGCGAGCACCTGGTGGAGCTGCGCGACGCGGTCGCCGCGGGCCACGAGCTGGGCGTGCCGGACGACGTGGCCAAGGCCTGCTACGCGCTGGCCGGCGGCTACCTGAAGTCCGGCCGGTTCGTAGAGGCCGCGGAGGCGCTGGAGGAAGCGGTCCGCGCGGTGGACACGGGCGAGGTGGACCCGGACGTGGTCGTGCCCATCCGCTACCGCCTGGGCCAGGTGTGCGCGCGGCTGGACGAGGCCGAGTCGGCGCGCCGCCACCTGGAGGCCGCGCTGGGCCTGGTCCAGCCGGACGAGCCGGGGCGGCGGGCCATGGTGCTGGATCAGCTCGCCGGCGTGCTGCGGCGGCTGGACCGCGGCGCGGAGGCCGCCTCGGCCTACCAGGGCGCGGCAGCGGCGTGGCAGGAGGTCGAGGAGTTCGCCGAGGCCGCGGGCTCGCTGGTGGAGTCGGCGGCCGCGCTGCCCGACGAGGAGTCCGGCGAGTGCGCCGCCACGCTCACCGCCGCCGAGGCCCTGCTGCCCCGGGTCGAGGACCCGGACCACCGCACCCACCTGACCGCGCGGATCGCCGCGATCCGGGCGTTCCTGCACAGCCAGGCGGGCGAGCACGCCCGAGCGGTCGAGCAGAACGGCGTGGCCGAGGAGTTGGCGGCCCGCCTGGGCGACGTCGACTGGCAGACGTTCCTGGTGGTGCGCGGCGCGCGCTTCCTGCTCCAGTCGGGCGACCCGGCGAACGCCGAATCCGAGGCACGGCGCGCGGGCACCCTGATCACCGACGACACGCCACCGCAGATCCTGGGCGACGCGGCCGCGATCCTGGAGGAGGCCCTGCGCACCCAGTCCAAGCCCACCGCGAGCGACCCGCTGCTGCGAGCCCTGCACACCCGCCTGAACTCCTGACCCCACCCGCACGCGGGTGGGGCCAACCCCACCCGCGTGTCCTCCACTCGGACACCACGTGTCCTCCACTCGGACACCGCGAGTCGTACGCCCAGAACACGCGAGTCGTACGTTCCGAACGCGCGAGTCGTACGTTCAAGACGCGCGAGTCGTACGTTCAGGACCCCCGAGTTCGACCTTCGGCCGGCCGGCGTGTCAGGCGCGTTGGGCGCGGGCCGAGGTGTAGAGGCAGACGGCGGCCGCCGTGGCGAGGTTCAGGCTCTCCGCGTCGCCGTAGATCGGGACCTTCAGCGCGGCGTCGAGGCTGTCGACCACCTCGTCGGGCAGGCCGTGCGCCTCGCTGCCGAACACCCACGCCGTGGGCGCGGCCAGGTCACCGCGCAGGTCGGCGGTCACCAGGTCCTCCGGCGCGTACCCGTCGGCGGCGACCAGGCGCAGGCCCGCGTCGCGCAGGGCGGCGAACGCCTCCTCCGCGTCCCGCGCCCGCGCGATCGGCAGGTGGAACACGCTGCCCGTGGACGCGCGCACGCACTTGCCGTTGTGCGGGTCGACCGCGTCACCCGCGAAGATCACCGCGTCGGCGCCGGCGGCGTCCGCGACGCGCACCACCGTGCCCGCGTTGCCGGGGTCGGACACGCCGTGCAGCACCGCCACCAACCGCACGTCGGGGCCCAGCGCCACCCCCAGCGGCACGTCCACCGGCGAGCACACCGCGACGACGCCCTGCGGCGTCACCGTCTCCGACAGCGCGGCGGCCGCCTTGTCCGTCACCGCGCTCACCGGCACACCGGCGTCGACCGCGTCCCGCACCAGCGAGGGGTTGCGCGACGCCGCGACCTCCGTCACGAACAGCTCGTGCACCCGGCCGCGCCCGGCGGCGGCCCAGGCCAGGGCCTCGCGCACCGCCTGCGCGCCCTCGGCGAGGAAGCGCTCCGCGCGGTCGCGCCCGGAACGCCTGGTCAACCGCCTAGCGGCAACGACCCGGGGAGTCCGTTCGGTGAACGGAGCATCCCCGGGTCGTGGTGCGCGGTCGTTCCCGCTCAGGCCTTGTCCTCGACCGGCGCGTTGACGTCGCTGGGCAGGGCGGCCTTGGCGGCCTCCACCAGCGCGGTGAACGCACCCGCGTCGTTGACGGCGAGCTCAGCCAGGATCTTGCGGTCCACCTCGATGCCCGCGAGGCGCAGGCCCTGGATGAAGCGGTTGTAGGTCATGCCGTTGGCACGGACACCCGCGTTGATGCGCTGGATCCACAGCTTCCGGAAGTCACCCTTGCGGGCGCGGCGGTCCCGGTAGGCGTAGTTGAGCGAGTGGAGCACCTGCTCCTTGGCCTTGCGGTACAGCCTCGAACGCTGGCCGCGGTAGCCGCTGGCGAGCTCAAGGGTGGTACGGCGCTTCTTCTGGGCGTTCACGGCCCTTTTGACGCGTGCCACGGGTCCATCCTGTCGATCTCGTGGGGCCGGTGGGGGCCCCGGTGTTCACGGGCGGGGCGGGTGTCAGATGCCGAGCAGCTTCTTGATGCGCGACACGTCGTTCTTGGCGACGTCGGTCGTGCCCGAGAGGCGGCGGGTCAGCTTGCTGGACTTCTTCTCCAGCAGGTGGCGCTTGCCGGCCTTCTCGCGGATGAGCTTGCCGCTGCCGGTGACCTTCACGCGCTTGGAGGTCCCGCTGTGGCTCTTGTTCTTGGGCATTAGTCGTCCTTGGTCTCGTGCAGCCACCGGGGGTCGGGCGGCCGTGCTTGCTCCCGGGCCCCACCGGGGGCCCGGGAGGTCACCGGCCCGAGGGCCGGGAGGTCACTCCTCGACGGAGTCGGCGTCCGCCTGGGCGTCCTGCTTCACCGGGCGGGTCTTCGTGGTCTTGTGCGGGGCCAACACCATGATCATGTTGCGCCCGTCCTGCTTCGGGTTGGACTCGACGAACCCCAGCTCCGCGACGTCCTCCGCGAGCTTCTGCAGCAGTCGGTAGCCCAATTCCGGCCGGGACTGCTCACGGCCGCGGAACATGATGGTCACCTTGACCTTGTTCCCGTGCGACAGGAAGCGGGCCACGTGGCCCTTCTTCGTCTGGTAGTCGTGCGGGTCAATCTTCGGCCGGAGCTTCTGCTCCTTGATGACCGTCAGCTGCTGGTTGCGGCGAGACTCACGGGCCTTCTGCGCGCTCTCGTACTTGTACTTGCCGTAGTCCATGAGCTTGCAGACGGGCGGCCGAGCCTGCGCGGCGACCTCGACGAGGTCGAGATCCGATTCCTGGGCGAGTCGGAGCGCGTCCTCGATGCGAACGATCCCGACCTGCTCGCCGTTCGGCCCGACCAGTCGAACCTCGGGCACGCGGATGCGGTCGTTGATGCGCGGCTCGGTGCTCGCGGGAGCACCTCGGTTCGAGGGACTTGTCATTCACGTCCTTTGTGACTCGTTGTGCGCCAAAGACAAGAGGCCCCACACCTGCCCGGTGTGAGGCCCGCTTCCGACCGATCGCACAACGAAGGGCGCAGTCCACCCCTCGCAGGACCGGACCCGGCCACCTGCTCGAAGCGGCAGACGCGGGTGGGAGCGGGGCTCCACTTGCCGTCCCCACACGGGTGGGGACTGGTCGCCTGAAGATGATAGCAGACGGTCTTGTCAACCCCCGAACCGGCGAGCCCTCCGGCGAGGTTGCGAGAATGGCACTCGTGACCGACCTGCCCCCTGACAACGTCCGCGAGCTGTCCGATGTTCCCAGCGTCGAGGTGATCAGCAAGGCCGCGGTCATGCTGCTGTCCTCGGCCGCCGAGCGCCTCGGGCTGGCCGACGAGGACCCCGCGTCGAGCCCGCACCGCGACCTCGACGAAGCCCGCCGCCTGATCACCGCCCTGGCCGGCCTGGTCACCGCGTCCGCCGAGTACCTGGGGCCGCACGCCGCGCCCCTGCGCGACGGGCTCCAGTCGGTCCAGCGGGCGTTCCGCGAGGCCTCGGCCTACCCGGACGAGCCGGGTCAGGGCCCGGGCGAGAAGTACACGGGCCCCGTCTACTGACCTTCCCGCCGGTCGAACCCCCGGAGTCACCCGTTCGAGGTGACCGGGGGTCGTTCGGCGTGCCCGGACGCTGAACTCGCCCGTCCCGGACGTACGACACGGTGGTCCTGGGCGTACGACTCGCGATGCCTGGGCGTACGACTCGCGATGCCTGAGTGGAGGACACGCGATGCCCGGGTGGAGGACACGCGCGGGGGGCCGAAGGCGGGGTGGGGAAAGACGAAGGTGGGGCGGGGGAAGAGGGGGGTGGGGAGGGGAGGGGGAATTAAGGTGGGAGTGCGCGCGCTGAGCTTGTTCTTTTGCCCTGCTGGAGGGAGAACGGGGTCGATGGAAGAGTTTCGCGCGCCCTGGGATCGGGTGGTGGGTGCCGGTGCGGTCGCGGCGGTGGCCGCGGCGTTGGTCCTGGTGGGGCCGTCGGCACAGGCCGCCGAGGGGGTCGTCCGGGATGCCGGCGCACCCGGCGCGGTGGCCGGTAGTTACATCGTGGTGTTAAAAGACTCCATTGGTGTTGAGTCGTTAGCAGAAAAGGTCGACGCGGAAGTCACGCATCGTTATGGCGCGGCATTGCACGGGTTCGCGGCGCGGATGAGCGAGAAGGCCGCGCGGGAGCTGGCGGCCGACCCGGCGGTGGACTACGTCGCGCAGGACCGGGAGGTGCGGTTGCTGGCGGACCAGCCGAACCCGCCGTCCTGGGGGCTGGACCGCGTGGACCAGCGCGACCTGCCGCTGAACCGGAACTACGGCTACACCACCACGGCGGGCAACGTGCACGCCTACATCATCGACACCGGCATCCGCACCACGCACGCGGACTTCGGCGGCCGGGCCACCTTCGACGCCAACACCAGCGGCGACGGCAACAACTCCGACTGCAACGGCCACGGCACGCACGTCGCCGGCACGGTCGGCGGCAACGCCCACGGCATCGCCAAGGCCGTCCGCCTGCACGGCGTCAAGGTGCTGGACTGCGCGGGCTCCGGCACCATCGCGGGCGTCGTGGCGGGCGTGGACTGGGTGACCGCCAACGCGCAGAAGCCCGCCGTGGCCAACATGAGCCTCGGCGGCGGCGCCAACGACACCCTGGACGCGGCCGTGCGCCGGTCCATCGCGTCCGGCGTGACCTACGCCGTCGCGTCCGGCAACTCCAACGCGAACGCCTGCTCCTACTCCCCCGCCCGGGTCGCGGAGGCCATCACGGTCAACGCCACGGACTCGTCCGACAACCGGGCGTCGTTCTCCAACTGGGGCACCTGCACCGACCTGTTCGCACCGGGCGTCGGCATCACCTCCGCGTGGCACACCGGTGACACCGCCACCAACAGCATCAGCGGCACGTCCATGGCGTCGCCGCACGTCGCGGGCGCCGCGGCGCTGGTGCTGGCCGGCTCGCCCGGCGCCTCGCCGCAGGCGGTGCGGGACGCGCTGGTGGGCACCGCCACGCCGAACAAGGTGCCCAACCCGGGCACGGGCTCGCCCAACCTGCTGCTGCACACCCTCGCCGGGCCGCCGCCGCAGCCGGGCCGCGACACGCTGGTCCGCGGCGAGAGCCTCCAGGTCGGCGACACCAGGACCTCGCGGGACGGCCGGTACACGCTGGTCATGCAGGGTGACGGCAACCTGGTCCTCTACGCGGCCGGCGGGCAGGCGCTGTGGCACACCAACACGCACGGCACCGGCGCCACCCACGCGGTGCTCCAGCACGACGGCAACTTCGTGGTCTACACGGCCGCGGGCGTGCCGAAGTGGCACGCCGGCACCCACGGCACCGCCGCCGACCGCCTGATCGTGCAGGACGACTCCAACCTGGTCCTCTACGGGCCGTCGGGCCAGGTCTTCTGGCACCGCCTCGCGTGAAGCGGGGGTGACA
>NZ_JBHWIE010000083.1:0-26970 GCF_042732085.1 Actinosynnema sp. NPDC059797 | reverse complement strand
CCTCGGCGCGGACCTGACCGACGCGGCGTCCACCGCGTCCGCCGTGGCCGCCGCCCGCGCCCGCTTCGGGCGGATCGACGGGGTGCTGCACCTCGCCGGCGTGACCCGCGACGGGCTGTTCGCCCGCAAGGGGCCGGGGGACCTGCGCGCCGTGGTCGAGCCGAAGCTGCTCGGGGCCGTCCACCTGGACCAGGCGATCGGCGACGCGCCCCTCGACTTCTTCGCGGTGGCGTCGTCGCTCACGGCCGCGATCGGCAACGCCGGGCAGAGCGACTACGCCTACGCCAACGGCGCGCTGGAGGACTTCGCCCGCCGCCGGGCCGAGCGGTCCGACCGGGCCGGGGCGAGCGTGGCGATCGGGTGGCCCATGTGGGCCGAGGGCGGGATGCGCCTGCCCGAGGCCGCCCTGCGCCGCGTGTGGGACGTGCAGGGCACCGCGCCGATGCCCACCGCGGACGGCCTCGCCGTGCTCGACCGGCTGCTGAGCGGTCCCGACGGCGTGGCGGTCGTCGTCCACGGCGACCCGGCGCGGATCGACGACCTGGTCCCGCCGCCCGCCGAGCCGGCCCGCGTCGAGCCGGCCCGCGTCGAGCCGGCCCGCGTCGGCGAGGCCCGGGTGGAGCGGGCGCCGGAGGTCGTGGACGACGGCGCGATCGCGGTGATCGGGCTGGCCGGCCGCTACCCGCAGGCCCCCGACCTGGACGCGTTCTGGCGCAACCTGCTCGACGGCGTGGACAGCGTGGTCGAGGTGCCCGCCGAGCGCTGGGACCACGACGCCCACTTCGACCCGCGCCCCGGCCTCGACGGGCGCACCTACAGCCGCTGGGGCGGTTTCCTGGACGGCGTCGACCGGTTCGACCACGCCTTCTTCGGCATCTCGCGGCGCGACGCCGAGCGGATGGACCCGCAGGAACGCCTCTTCCTCACGACCTGCTGGCAGGCCATGGAGGACGCGGGCCAGGTGCTGAACGGCCGCGACGTCGGCGTGTTCGCCGGGGTGACGTGGAGCCACTACCAGCTGTACCAGGACGCCGGCGTCGCACCCGTCGCCATGCACGCCTCGGTCGCGAACCGCGTCTCCCACGTGCTGGACCTGACCGGCCCCAGCCTGTCCGTGGACACCGCGTGCTCGTCGTCGCTGACCGCCCTCCACCTGGCGGTGCAGGCGATCCGGCGCGGCGAGTGCGAACTGGCCTTCGCGGGCGGCGTCAACACCACCGTCCACCCGCAGAAGTACCTCCAGCTGTCGCAGGGGCAGTTCCTGTCCCCGGACGGGCGCTGCCGCAGCTTCGGCGCGGGCGCGGCGGGCTACGTGCCAGGTGAGGGCGTGGGCGTGGTCCTGCTCAAACCCCTGTCCCGGGCGCTGGCCGACGGCGACCACGTGCACGGCGTCATCCGCGGCACGGCGCTCAACCACACCGGTCGCACCGGCGGGTTCACCGTGCCCAGCCCCACCGCGCAGACCGCCCTGATCCGCCGCGCCCTGACCGGCGCGGGGGTGGACCCGGCGACCGTCGGCTACGTCGAGGCGCACGGCACCGGCACGTCCCTGGGCGACCCGATCGAGCTGGACGGGTTGCGCGCCGCGTTCGGGACCGACCTCCCGGCGGCCTCGGTGGCGATCGGCTCGGTCAAGTCCAACATCGGCCACCTGGAGGCGGCGGCCGGGATCGCCGGGCTCACCAAGGTGCTGCTCCAGATGAAGCACCGCACCCTCGTGCCCTCCCTGCACGCCGACGAGCCGAACCCGCACCTGAGGCTGGCCGGCTCGCCGTTCGCGGTGCAGCGGGACGCACGCCCCTGGCTGCCGGTCGGCGGCGACGTCCTGCGCGCCGGCATCAGCGCGTTCGGCGCGGGCGGCGCGAACAGCCACCTCGTCGTGGAGGAACCGCCCCGGTCGGCGGCCCTGCCGGACACCCCGGCCACCCGGCTGTTCGTGCTGTCCGCGCGGGACGAGGAGGCGCTGCGCCGCCGCGCGGAAGACCTCCTGCACGCGCTGGACGGCCGGCCCCGGCCGGCCGCGGACCACGTGCTCCCCACGCTGCTGGACCGGATCGCGGCGCTGCTCGACGTGCCCGTCGACCGGATCGACCCGGCGGAGCCGTTGACCGACCTGGGCTTCGACCTGCCGATGCTGCTCGAACTGGCCCGCCGCTGCGACGACGTGCTCGGCGCGCCGCTGCCGGTCACCGCCGGACCGGGCGCGTCCCCCGCCCACCTCGCCGCCCTCGTCGCGGCGCGGTCGGGACCGGCGGGCGGCGGCACCCGGCCGGCGCTGCGCGACATCGCCCACACCCTCGCGACGGGGCGCACCCCGTTGCGCGCCAGGCTCGCCGTGGTGGCCGCAGACGCCGACGAACTGCGCGCCGGCCTGCGGCGCCACCTCGACGGGGCCGCCCCGTCCGCCGGGTGCGCGTGGGGCACGGCCGACCCCGAGACCGCGCCCGACGCGCGGACCTGCCTCGACCTGCACCGGGCCGGCGACCTCACCGCGCTGGCCGCCGCCTGGGTGGCCGGGGCCGACGTCCCGTGGGACCGCTGCGCCGAACCGGGCGCCCGCCGCGTCCCGCTGCCCACCTACCCGTTCCGCGAGCAGGCCCACTGGGTGGGCCGGTGGCGCTCCGCACCGCCGTCCGCCGCACCGAACCACGAGGAGAACACGGTGCCGACCTCCGCGTCCCCCGTCGAACTGCGCGTCCCCGCCGAGGGCATCGCCCTCGTCACCATGCGCGGCGGGCACAACATGTTCACCCCCGAGCTGCTGGCCGCGCTGGAGGCGACCTTCGCCGCGGTCGCGGCGCGCACCGACCTGAAGGTGGTCGTCCTCACCGGCTCGGACGGCGTGTTCTGCATGGGTGGCACCCCCGAGGGGCTGGCCGACCTCGCGGACGGCAACGGCCGCTTCACCGACGCGCCGTTCGTCTACGAGGGGCTGCCGCGCTGCCCCCTGCCGGTGATCGCCGCGATGGACGGCCACGCCGCCGGCGGCGGACTGGCGTTCGGCCTGCACGCGGACGTGGTGCTGCTCGCCCGGGAAGCCGGGTACGCGGCCAACTTCCTCAAGTTCGGGTTCACCCCCGGGGTCGGGGCTACCCAGGCGCTCCAGCGCCGGTTCGGCGCGTCCACGGCGGCGGAGATGTTCTTCGGCGCGCGGACGCTGTCCGGGGCCGAGCTGGAGCGGCGGGGCGCGCACGTGGTGGTCCACGACGCGGCCGACGTGCTGCCCGCCGCGCTGGAGCTCGCGCGGTCGATCGCCGCCCAGCCGCGTGCCGCCGTCGTCGCGCTCAAGGAGGAGCTGGCGGGCCGGGTGCTGGCCGAGCTGTCCGGCGTGGTGCGCCGCGAGGTGGAGCTGCACGAGCGGGTGCTCGGGGCGGAGTCGCTGGAACGGGTGCGCGCCCACCAGGGCAAGGCGGACGCCTTCCGCCGGAACGGCACCCCCGCCCCCGCCGCGTCCGCGCCGACTCCCGCGCAGGCCGCGCCCGCGCCGGTGTACGCCGCACCGATCCCCACCGCGCCCGTGGTCACCGCGCCGGTCACCGCGCCGGTCGAGCGGGTGGCGGCCCCCGCCCCCGTGCCCGCCGGTCCGCCCGCGCCGACCCGCGCCGAGGTGGTCGGGGTGATCGAGGAGGCGCTGTGCGCGCAGCTCTTCGTGGACCGCCACGAACTCGACCCCACCCGCACGTTCAACGAGCTGGGCGTGGACTCCATCGGCGCGGTCACCCTGGTCCGGGCCGTCAACGAGCGGTTCGGGCTGGACCTGGACTCCGTGACCGTCTACGACCACCCGGACGTCGCGCGGCTGACCGACCACGTCCTGGAGGTCGCCGCCCGCTCCCGCGCACTGCTCGACGCCGCCCTGGCGCCCGGCCGGCAGCCGGCCGAGCCCGCCCAGCAGGACCGGTCCCGGGGGCCCGCGCCCGTGAGCGGCGACCGGGTCGCGTCCCACCCTCCGCAGGTCGTGCTGAGCGCACCCTCGCGACCCGCCGCCGCGCCGCTCACCCTGGCCGCGCCGCGCGGTCGTCGGGTGCGCGCCGAGCGGAGCCCCCTGGGCGGGGAGGGCGACGAGTCCGAACCCGCTCGTGCGGGCGCGGGGCCGCACCCCGACGACGCGATCGCGGTGATCGGGGTGTCCGGCCGCTTCCCGGACGCCGCCGACGTGCCGACGTTCTGGCACAACCTGGTCTCCGGGCGCGACAGCGTCCGCGAGGTGCCGCGCGAGCGGTGGGACGTGGACGCGGTCTACCACCCCGACCGCCTGCGCGCGGGCACCACGAACAGCCGCTGGGCCGCGATGTTGTCCGACGTGGACCTGTTCGACGCGGCGTTCTTCCAGCTCTCGCCCGCCGAGGCCGAGCTGGTCGACCCGCAGCAGCGGCTGTTCCTGATGACCGCCTGGTCGGCCCTGGAGGACGCCGGGCAGGTCGGCGGCGGCCGGTGCGGCGTGTTCGTCGGCGCGGGCGCGGGCGACTACCTGCGGCTGGTCGAGGAGGCGGGCCGGGACGACACCGGCCAGAGCTTCCTGGGCAGCGCCGCGTCCATCCTGCCCGCCCGCATCGCCTACCACCTGAACCTGACCGGTCCGACGATCGCGGTGGACACGGCCTGCTCGTCGTCGCTGGTCGCGGTGCACCTGGCGTGCGACAGCCTGCGCGCCGGCGAGTGCGACACGGCCGTCGCGGGCGGTGTGGCCGTGATGAACACGCCCCGCATGCACGTGTGGACCGGCAAGACCGGGATGCTGTCGCCCACCGGCCGCAGCGCGCCGTTCGACGCCTCCGCCGACGGCATCGTGCTCGGCGAGGCGTGCGCCGCCGTGGTGCTCAAGCGCCTGGACCGCGCGCTCGCCGACGGTGACCGCGTCCACGCGGTCATCCGCGCCGGGGGCGTCAACGGCGACGGCCGCACCAACGGCATCACCGCCCCGAGCGCGACGTCGCAGGCGTCCCTGCTGCGCGCGGTCCACGCCCGCGCGGGCATCTCCGCCGAGGACGTCGACTACGTCGAGGCCCACGGCACCGGCACCGCCCTGGGCGACCCCATCGAGGTCAAGGCCCTCACCGAGGTGCTGGGCGGGCGGCGCTCGCCGGCCGTCCTCGGCTCGGTCAAGGCCAACGTCGGCCACACCACCCTGGCCGCCGGCATCACCAGCCTGGTGAAGGTCGTGCTGGCGCTGCGCAACGGCGAACTGCCGCCGTCACCGCACTTCACCGAGCCCAACCCGGACGCCGACCTGACCGGGGGACCGCTGCGCGTCCTGCCCGACCGGGCGCACTGGTACCCGGGACCGAGCGGCGTCCGCACGGGCGTGGTCAGCAGCTTCGGCTTCAGCGGCACCAACTGCCACCTCGTGCTCCAGGAAGCCCCGCCCGCCCCGGCCGACCCCCGGCCGAGGCCCGAGCGCGCCGTGGTGGCCCTGTCCGCCCGGACGGCGGAGGCGCTGCGTGCCCGGATCGCCGACCTGCGGGCCGCGCTCGCCCCGGACGGCATGATCCACTCGGGCGTGCTCGGCGGCGGTGACCTGACCGACGTCGCGCACACCCTCGCCGTGCGCCGGGCGCACTTCCGGCACCGCGTCGCGTTCGTCGCCCGGGACCTGGCAGACCTGCGCGCCCAGCTCGACCGGCTCCTGTCCGGCGCGGAACCGGTGCGCGGCGACACCGACCTCGACCGGGTCGCCCGCGACTGGCAGCGCGGCGAAGGCGACCTGGCCGCGGTGTTCGCGGACCTGCCGGGCCGGCCCGTGTCCCTGCCGGGCTACCCCTTCGCCCGCGACCGGCACTGGATCGCAACCCCCGCGGTCCCGGTCCCCGCCGCGCCGGCCGCCGCGCCGGTCGAGGTGCCGCCCGCCGCGCCGGGACCCGCCGGACCGGTGAGCCTGGCCCTGGCACCCGACGCCCCGCTCGTCGCCGACCACGTGCTGTCCGGCACCCCCGTGCTGCCCGGCACGGCCACCGTCGCCCTGGCCGTGACCGCCGCGCGCCGCGCCGGGCTCACCGGACCGCTGCGGCTGCGCGACGTGACCTGGCTGCGGCCCCTGGCCGTCGACCGGCCCACCACCGCGACCCTGACCGTCGACGGGACGGGGTTCGACCTGGCGCCGGACGGCGGCGAGCCGTGCGCGACGGGCCGGCTCGCCACCGGCGGCGAGCCGGAGCGCGTGGACCTCGTCGCCGCCCGCGCCCGGTGCGCCCGCTCCGTGCCGCCCGCCGACCTGTACTCGGCCTTCGACCGCGCCGGCCTGCGCTACGGCCCCGGGTTCCGGGTGGTCACCGACCTGAGGGCCGGTGCCGACGAGGTGCTGGCCACCCTCGCGCCCCGCGAACCGGACGGGCACCGACCCGACCCGCGCGTGCTGGACGGCGCGTTGCAGACCGTCGCCGCGCTGGTGGGGGAGCGCCCGACGCCGCTGGTGCCGCACAGCGCGGACGAGGTGGTCGTGCACGCCGACGACGGCACCCCGACGCACGCCCACGCGGTCCGCGCGAGCGGCGAGGACCGGTTCGACGTGCGCCTGTGCGACGCGGACGGGCGGGTGCTCGTCTCGTTCGCCGGCCTCGCGCTGCGCCCGCACCGGGGAGCGGCCCCCGCGGTCCCGGTCTACGTGCCGCGGTGGACCCCCGCGCCGGCGCCGGTGCGCGTCGTCGGCCCGCGCCGGGTCGTCGCCGTCCACGCCGCCCGGGGCTGCGAGGCGCTCGCCGCCGCCCTGGCCGCCGAGCACGCGGGCGACGACGTCCGCCTGCCCGCGCTCGACACCGCCGAGCCCGCCGCCGACCTGGTGTACGTGGTGGCCGCCGGCACGACCGGCCAAGACGTCGCGCCGGCGGTGTTCCGGCTGCTGCGCGCGCTGGCGCGCACCAGGCCGACCCTGGAGGTGCGGGTCGTCCTCGCCGGCGCGGTGGCCGTGCGCGACGGCGACCCGGTGCGGCCCGGGATCGCCGCACTCATCGGCCTGGCGCGTGCCGCCGGGGCCGAGCACCCGGGCTGGCGGATCGGCTGCGTCGACCTGCCCGCCCACCCGACCGTCGCCGACCCGGCGCGGGCGGCGGCCCTGGTCGTCGCCGAGGACCTGGCCGAGCCGCTGGTGGCCTGGCGCGACGGGCAGCGGCTCGTGCGCCGGTTCGCGCCCCTCGCGCAGCCCGCCCCCGCCCGACCGGTGTTCGCCGACGGCGGCACCTACCTGATCACGGGCGGCGCGGGCGGCCTGGGCCTGGCGCTGAGCGGGCACCTGGCCCGCGAGCACCGGGCCAACCTGGTGTGGGTGGGCCGCCGCCCCTCCGACGCCGCCATCGGCGAACGCGCCGCGCGGGTGTCCGCCGCCGGCGGCCAGGTGCTCTACCTGAGCGCCGACGTGACCGACCCGGAGTCGGCGCGCTGGGCGGTCCGCGCGGCGAAGGAGCGCTTCGGCGGCCTGGACGGCGTCGTGCACGCCGCGGGCGTGTGGCGCGACGGTCCGCTCGCGACGATGGCGGACGAGGCGTTCGCCGAGGTGCTGGCGCCCAAGCTGGCCGGCGCGACCGCGCTGCTGGACGCCGTCGCCGACGAGGACCTGGACGTGCGGGTGGTGTTCTCCTCCGCCGCGTCGTTCGTCCGCCCCCCGGGGCAGGCCAACTACGCGGCGGGCAGCACCGCGCTGGACGCCGTCGCGGCGGCGGCCGGCGCGACCGTCGTCAACTGGGGCTACTGGGGCGGGGTCGGCGCGGTGGCGGACGAGGCGCACGCGCGCCGGTTCGCGGCGCTGGGCGTCGGCTCGATCTCCCCGGACGAGGGGTTCGCCGTCCTGCGGGCGCTGCTGGCCTCCGGCGTGCGGCAGGCGCTGGTGCTCAAGGCCGACGTCGGCCGGTTCGCGGAGTACGGGCTCGCCCTGCCCTCCGCCGACCGGGCGGTGCGGGACTACGTGCGCTCGGTGTTCGCGGACGTGCTGAAGCTGCCCGAGTCGGCGTTCGGCGACCGCGAGACGTTCGAGAACTACGGCGTGGACTCGCTCAACGGCGCCGAGATCCTGCGCCGGTTCTCCGCGGACCTGGGCGAGCTGCCCGCGACCCTGCTGTTCGAGCACGTGACGATCGAGGGCCTGGCCGCCCGGCTGGCCGACGCGTTCGCCGCGAAGCAGGCCGAGGCCCCGGTCCCCGCCGAAGCCCCCGACCCGGTCGCCGGGCCCGCTCCCGCGACCGGGCCCGATCCGGTGGTCGGGCACGGCCCGGTGGCCGTGGTGGGGTCCCGGGAGGGCGACATCGCCGTCATCGGCGTCAGCGGCCGGTACCCGCGGTCACCGGACCTCGACGCGCTCTGGACCAACCTGCTCGCCGGGGCCAACTGCGTGACCGAGGTGCCCGCCGACCGGTGGGACTGGCGCGCCCACTTCGACCCCCGGCCCGGCGTCCCGAACCGCAGCCGCGGCCGGTGGGCCGGGTTCCTCGACGACATCGACGCCTTCGACGCCCCGCTGTTCGGGGTGCTGCCCCGGGAGGCGGCGGCCCTCGACCCGCAGGAGCGGCTGTTCCTGGAGACCTGCTGGAACCTGCTGGAGAGCACCGGCCACCTCGGCCGGCACGGCGCGGTCCGCGAGACCGGCGTGTTCGTCGGCGTGATGTACGGGTCCTACGGCAAGCTCGCGGCGGCCGACGGGTGGCCCAGGGGCGAGTTCCCGGCGGCGCACTCGGCGTACTGGTCCATCGCCAACCGGGTGTCCTACACCTTCGACCTGACCGGCCCGAGCCTGGCCGTGGACTCGGCGTGCTCGTCCTCGCTCACGGCCGTGCACCTGGCGTGCGAGAGCCTGCGCCGGGGCGAGTGCCGGCAGGCCGTCGCGGGCGGGGTCAACCTGGTGCTGCACCCCGCGCACCTGGTGGCCCTGTCCGGCATGACCATGCTCGCCGGCGGTGACGGCTGCCGCGCGTTCGACGCCGACGCCGACGGGTACGTGCCCGGTGAGGGCGTCGGCGCGGTGCTGCTCAAGCCGCTTGCGGACGCGCTGGCCGACGGCGACGACGTGTGGGCGGTCATCCGGGGCGGTTTCGCCAACGCGGGAGGGAAGACCAGCGGCTACACCGTCCCCAACCCGACCGCCCAGGCGGCGCTGATCGCCGAGGCGCTGCGCCGCGCCGACGTGGACCCGGCCACCGTGGACTACGTCGAGGCGCACGGCACCGGCACGCAGCTCGGCGACCCGATCGAGGTCGCCGCGCTCAACCGGGCGCTCGGCCGCGCCGAGGGGCACGAGTGCGCCCTCGGTTCGGTGAAGGCCAACCTGGGGCACCTGGAGGGCGCCGCGGGCATCGCGGGCCTGACCAAGGTGCTGCTCCAGCTGCGGCACCGCACCCTCGTGCCCGCCGCGAACCTCGCGCGGCTCAACCCGAAGATCGACTTCCGGGACTCGCCGCTGCGCGTGCAGCGGGAGGCCGCGCCGTGGCCCGAACCGGTCGGCCGCCCCCGCCGCGCCGGGGTCAGCTCGTTCGGCGCGGGCGGCGCCAACGTCCACATCGTCCTGGAGGAGCACGTGGCCGAGCACGTCGACCCCGGGCCCGGTGCCGGGGACGGGGTCGGGGGCGAGCACCTCGTGGTGCTGTCCGCGCGCGACCACGACCGGCTCCGCGTCCTGTCCCGCCGGGTCGCCGACCACCTCGCCGGCGGCGACGTCGCCCTGGCGCGGGTCGCCCGGACCACCCAGCTGGGCAGGCGGGAGATGTCCGCGCGGGTCGCCGTGCGGGCGACGGACCTGCCCGACCTGGTCGACGCGCTGCGGGCGTTCGCCGACGGCGCGGGGCACCCGGCGGTCGCGTCGGGCACCGCCGCCCGCACGGACGCCGTCGTGCCGCCGGACGCGTCACCCGCCACCACCGCCACCGCCTGGGTCACCGGCGCGGAGGTGGACTGGCGCGCCCGCTGGCGCGACCCGCTGCCCCGCGTGGTGGCCCTGCCCACCTACCCGTTCGACCACCGCAACCGCTACTGGGCACCGGGACCGGTCACCGCCGAGCCCGGAACCGCCCGATCCGGCGTCGCCGATCCCGCAGTCGCCGAGCCCGGAACCGCCGCGCCCGGGGCCGCCCCGGTCCGGCCCGCTGCCGACCGGCCCCCGCTGGGCGTGCCCGAGCACCTGGCCGACCACCGGGTCGGCGGTGCGCGCTGGCTGCCCGCCGCGGCCGTCGTCGAGTCGGCCCGCCACCGGCACCCCACTGCCGTCCTGCGCGACCTGCGGTGGAACGCGCCGGTGCTCGTGGACGACCTGACGGGACCGGTGCCGGTCGACCTCACCCCGACCGACGGCGGGACCCGCTTCGCGGTGCGCGTGGCCGGCACCGTCCTCGCCTCGGGCGTGCTGTCCGACGACCCGGCCCCGGTCCACCCGCCGGTGTCGGTCGCGGACCGCTGCACCACCACCGCGGACGTCACCGCCTTCTACGCCGGCATGGCCGCCGCCGGCCTGGTCCACGGCCCGGGGCTGCGGGTGGTGGACGAGCTGCGCACCGGCGACGGCGTGGCCTGGGCGCGGCTCAGCCCCAGGGTGGCGCCCCGGTCCGACGTGGACGCGTCCCTGCTCGACGGCGCGCTCCAGGCGGTGGCCGCGGCGTGCGGCGGGTCGTCGGTCCGCGTCCCGGTGGCGCTGGCCGAACTGGCCGTCCACGGCGCGCTCGCCGGGCCGTGCGAGGTCCACGTGACCCGCGTGGGCGAGCCCGGTCCGCGCGAGCGGTACGACGCGGACCTGACCACCGCCGGCGGCGGGCCGCTGGTGTCGTTGCGCGGGCTGGAGATCAGGGCGGTCGGCACCACCGACGAGTGCTCGTACACCACACCGGTCTGGCGGCCGGCCGCGACCGCCCCCGGCGGCGACGCGCCCGCGACCGCCGTCCTGCTGGCCTCGGACGCCGGGACCGGCGAGGCCGTGGCGGACCGACTGGAGCGCGACGGCGTCCGCTGCGTCGTGGTCGTGCCGGGGGTCCTGCACGGCTGGGTCGACCACCGCACCCACGAGGTCGTCGCCGGCGAACAGGCCCAGTACGGGCTGGTGGTGCGCGAGCTGGCGGTCCGGGGGATGCTGCCCGACGCCGTGGTGCGGTGCTGGGACCCCGGTGCGGCGCCGGCGTCCGCCGCCGAGGTGGCGCACGAGGTCGGCCACGGCTTCGCCCCGTTCCTCTGGCTCACCGCCGCCGTCCTCGCCGAGGGCGGTCCCCGACCGGTGCGGGCGCTCTACACCTACTCGGCGTCCACCGCGCACGCCCGCCCCCACGACGAGGCCGCGGCCGGCGCGCTGCGCACCGCCGCGCTGGAGCACTCCGGCCTCCGGGCCGCCGTGGTGGGCTTCGAGGGCGCGCGGGCGGCGTCCCCGGCCGCCGACCTGGCCGACACGACCGCCGCGGAACTGCTCTCGTGCGAGCCCGGCGTGGCCGAGGTGCGGCACGCCGGCGGGCAGCGCCTGGTCAGGTCGACGACCGCGTGGGAGCCCGGTGCCCCGACCACCCCGACGACCGGCGGCACCTACCTGGTGACGGGCGGCGCGGGCGCGGTCGGCCTGCACGTCGCCCGCCACCTCGCCCGGCGCGGCGGGACCGTCGTCCTGGTCGGACGCTCCGCGCTCGACGACCGGCGGCGGGCGCTCGTGGCGGCCATCCCCGGCGCGACCCACGAGGCGGTCGACGTCGCCGACCCGGCCGCCCTGCGCGCGCTGGTGGAGCGGGTCGGCCCGCTGCGCGGCGTCGTGCACGCCGCCGGTGTGCGGCGGGACTCCCGGCTGGTCGTGAAGACCGCCGCCGACCTGGCCGCCGTGCTGCGGCCCAAGGTGGCGGGGACGCTCGCCCTGGACGAGGCGACCGCGGACCAGCCGCTGGACTTCTTCGCGCTGTTCTCCTCGGTGGTCGCCGGGACCGGCAACCCGGGCCAGGCCGACTACGCCTACGCCAACGCGTTCCTGGACGCCTTCGCCGAGCAGCGCGACCAGCGCCGCGCGGCGGGGCTCCGCGCGGGCCGCACCGTGTCGATCGGCTGGTCCCTGTGGGCCGACGGCGGGATGACCGTCGACGCGGCCACCGAGGAACTGCTGCGGCGGCGCTGGGGGCTCCGCCCGCTGCCCACCGACGCCGCCCTGGCCGCGTTCGACCGCGCGGTGGCCGGCGGGGTCACCAGGGTGACCGTGTCGACCGGTACCACCGGTACCACCGGGCACGACCGCGCGTCCCGGGAGGCCCCGGCCGGCGGCGACCCGGTCGCGTCGGTCGCGTCGGTCGTGACCGCCGACCTCCGGGCGCTGGCCGCGGACTTCCTGCTGGTCGAACCGGACGACGTCGAGCTGGACGCGGAGCTGCTGGAGCAGGGCTTCGACTCGATCACGCTCACCGAGCTGGTCAACCGGCTCAACGAGCGCTACGGCCTCGACCTGCTGCCGACCGTGCTGTTCGAGCACCCCACCCTGGGCGCGCTGGCCGCGCACCTCGACCGCGAGCACCGGGCCGAGATCGCCGCCGCCACGTCCACCGGACCCGTGCGCGAGCCGTCGGCCGAACCCGGCCCGCCGGCCGGGAACGAGCCAGACCCGGAACCGGGCCCGGACGCGGGACCGGGACCGGGACCGGGACCGACCGCGCACCCGGACGGGATCGCCGTCGTCGGCATGGCCGGCGTGTTCCCGGGGTCCCCCGACCTGGAGTCGTTCTGGCGCAACCTGCTCGCGGGCCGCCACCTGGTGGGACCGGTGCCCGACGACCGCGCCGACCTGCTGGCCGACGAGCGCACCGCGGACGTCCGCGGCGGGTTCCTCGACCACGTGGACCGGTTCGACGCCCGGCTGTTCGGCATCGCCCCGCGCGAGGCGGCGCTGATGGACCCGCAGCAGCGGCTGTTCCTCCAGACCGCGTGGCGCGCGGTCGAGAACGCCGGGTACCGCCCGTCCTCGCTGGCGGGCACGGCCACCGGCCTGTTCGCGGCGGTGTCCACGTCCGACTACGACGACCTGCTCCGGGGGCACGACGTCCCGGTGCGCGCGCACACCGCCACCGGCATCGCCCACTCCGTGCTGGCCAACCGCGTGTCCTACCTGCTCAACCTGCGCGGACCCAGCGAAGCCGTCGACACCGCGTGCTCGGGTTCCCTGGTCGCCGTGCACCGGGCCGTCGCCGCGCTGAGGGCGGGCGAGTGCGACCTGGCCCTCGCGGGCGGGGTGAACGCCCTGCTCAGCCCCGGGCTGTTCAGCGCGTTCACCCAGTCCGGGATGCTCAGCCCCAGCGGGGCGTGCCAGGCGTTCGCCGCCGGCGCGGACGGCTACGTGCGGGGCGAGGGCTGCGGCGTGCTGCTGCTCAAACCGCTGCGCGCGGCCCTCGCGGACGGCGACCACGTGTACGGGGTCGTCACCGGCTCGGCGGTCAACCACGGCGGCCGGGCGGCGTCGCTCACCGCGCCCAACCCGGAGGCTCAGGCCCAGGTCGTGGTGCGCGCCCACCGCGCCGCCGGCGTCGACCCGCGCACCGTCGGCTACGTGGAGGCGCACGGCACCGGCACCGCGCTGGGCGACCCGGTGGAGGTCGAAGGGCTGAAGAGGGCCTTCGACACCCTCTACGCCGACCACGGCCTGCCGCCCGCGCACGCGCCCCACGTCGTCGTGGGGTCGGTGAAGTCCAACATCGGCCACCTGGAGGCGGCGGCCGGCGCGGCGGGCCTGGTGAAGGCGCTGCTCGCGGTGTCGCGCGGCGTGGTGCCCGCGACCCTGCACGTCGCCGAGGTCAACCCGCTCGTCCGGCTGGAGGGCACGCCGCTGCGGCTCGCCACCGAGCCGGTGGACTGGTCGGACGTGCCGGTCCGCCGGGCCGGGGTCAGCTCGTTCGGCTTCGGCGGCGCCAACGCCCACGTGGTCGTCGAGTCCGCGCCGACCGCGCCCGACCTGCCGGTCCCGACCGGCCCGGCCGTGTTCCCGCTGTCCGCCACGACGGAGGAGGCGCTGCGCCGCACCGCGCGGGCGCTGGCCGACCACGTCGAGCGCACCGGGGTCGCCCCGGCCACCGTCGCGCACGTCCTCCAGACCGGCCGGGACGCCCTGCCCGAACGCGCCGCGTTCGTCGCGGCGGACCGAGAGGAGTTGATCGCGCTCCTGCGCGACCTGGACGACGACCGCGTGCACCGGGGCCGGGCGCGGCGAGGCCAGGAGCCCGCCGAGCCGGGATCACCGCCCGACGAGCTGGGCCGCGCGTGGGTGCGGGGTGCGGAGGTGGACTGGGCGGCCTGCCGTCCCGGCCCGGCCCCGCGCCGCGTCCCGCTGCCCGGCACGGAGTTCGCCGACGACCGGCACTGGTTCGACACCGAGATCGAGGCACCCGCCGTGCCACCCGCAGCCGTGCCACCCGCTGCCGTGCCACCGACGGCCGCGCCACCGACCACAGAGGAGGCCACCGTGCGCCCAGCCGCGAAGTCCGCGCCGCCGCGCCCCAAGATCAAGCTGTCGCGGCCGGGCGCGGCGTCCGGACCGGTCGCGACCGCCCCGCCCGCGCAGCCCGCACCGCTTGCGGCACCCGCGTCGTCCGCCCCGCCCGCGCAGCCCGTCACCGCGCCCGCTCCGCCGGTCGGACAGCCCGCGGCGCCCGTCCCGGACCCGGCCGCCCGTGTCGCCCGGCTGGTCACCGACGAGCTGTCGAACATCCTCGGCACCCCCGCCGCCGAGATCGAGCCCGACCGGCCGTTCGGCGAGCTGGGCCTGGACTCCATCTACCGCATGGACCTGGTGCGGCTGATCAACTCGACCTTCGCCCTCGACCTCAAGGCCGTCGAGCTGTACGACCACGACACCGTCGACGCGCTCACGGCGTTCGTGGCGCCCCTGGTCACCACCGGCCCCACCCCGGCAGCGGCACCCGCACCGGTCTCGCCCACCCGCTCCACCGTCGACGCGCTGGTCGAGTTCATCGCCGACACCGTGGGGCACCGGGTCACGCCGGACGCCGGTTTCGAGGACAGCGGCTTCACGTCGTTCGACCTGCTGCGGGTCGTCGCCGCCCTGGAACGCGGCCTCGGCGCGCTGCGCAAGACGCTGCTGCTGGACCACCCGACCCCGGCCCGCCTCGCGGCCCACCTCGACGAGGTGTTCGGCGAAGGGGTCGCCGAGCTGATCGCGGGCACCGAGCGGGCCGAGCCGAGCGCGGTGAGCGACGCCGTCGCCGGCGGTGAGCTGGTGGTCGGCAAGCGCGAGCTGGACGACCGGCCCGAGCTGGCCGACCTGGTCCGGCGGCTCGACCTCGCCCACGCGAAGGAGGGCGGCCTGCCGGGTCGCGACATCGCGCCGCTGATCTTCCTCGGCTCCCGGCGCGAGGGCTACTTCCACTTCTCCCGGCGCGGTGGCGTGCTGTTCGCGTGGAGCTACGTCGGCAGCGCCGAGTACCTGCCGGAGCTGGCGGGGGAGTGGCTGGCCCACGCCGCGGCCCAGGGCGCCAAGCCCGCCTTCCTGGCCATGTCGCCGATGGCCGAGGCCGGTGGCCGCCCGCTGTCGGCGACCCCGTTCGGCGCGGTGCAGCGCATCGAGGACCTGTCGGAGTTCGACGTCAACGGCCCGAAGGCGCGCAAGCTGCGCAACCAGGTCAACCGGTTCGAGCGGGCCGGCAAGGCCGAGGTGGTCGAGTACGCGGTGGGCTCGGACCCCGCCACCGACGCGGCCGTCGCCGAGCTGATCGGCGACTGGGCCGCCCAGAAGGACATGGTCAACCCGTACGTGCGCACGGTGCGCGACGAGATCGGCCGGGGCGTCCTCGGCCCGCGCCACCGCGCGTTCCTCACCCGGCTCGACGGCGTGCTCCAGAGCGCGGTCATCGTCACGCGCATCCCGTCGGAGCGGGCGCACCTGCTCGACCTGGAGTTCTACCGGGAGAGCACCCCGCGCGGCTGCCTGGAGCACACGATCGTGGAGATCATCCGCAGGCTGGCCGCCGAGGGTGACACCTCGTTCAGCTTCGGCGGGACCTTCGGCGTCCGCATCACCGGCTCGCCCAACGCCGACCCGGACGTCGAGCGCGGCCTGGCCGAGCTGCGCTCCCTGGGCGTGTTCACCGGTGAGGGCAACTTCCGCTTCAAGAACAAGTTCCAGACCACGAACCACCCGGTCTACCTCTGCCAGCCGGCGGACCAGCCGCCCGCCGACGTCGCGTCGATCATCCTGATGATCGCCAACCCGCCGGCCATCACCGCGCAGGACCGAGAGGCCCCGGAACCGGCACCCACCCCGGCGCCCACCCGTGCCCCGGCGCCCACCCGTGCCCCGGCACCTACCCGTGCCCCGGCACCTACCCGTGCCCCGGCACCTACCCGTGCCCCGGCGCCCACCCGTGCCCCGGCACCTACCCGTGCCCCGGCACCCACCCCGGCGCCCACCCGTGCCCCGGCCCCGGCCGGCGCACCGCGCCCCACCTCGTCCGACGGCGACGTCGCGCGCCGGGACAAGGCCCTGTCCAGGGCGGGCCACAACCCGCTGCGCATCCCCGCCGGCGACGTGGAGTTCGACTTCACCACGGACTCCTGGACCGAGCTGGACACCCCGCACGTGCGGGCGCACTCCGCCCGCCTCGCCACCGCCGCCCAAGCCGTGACCGCCGCCGTCGACCTCGCCTCCGGGGCGTTCGGCGTCACCACGCCGCTGCCGCACCGCTGCGTCGTCCCCACCGGCTCGGGCCGGTCGGCCGAGTCCCTGCTCTGCCGCGCCTGGCCCGGACGCCGGGGCGACGTCGTGCAGAACGCGCTGTTCCCCACCTGGGCGGTCAGCCAGCTCGACCACGGCTTCACCCCGGTGCGGGTCCGCAACGACCCGGTGGCGGCCGAGCCGTTCCTGGGCGACCTGGACCTCGTCGAACTGGATCGCGTCCTCGCCGCGAGGCGCGGCCGCGTGTCGTTCGTGTGCGTGGAGCTGAGCACCAACGCCCGCGGCGGGCACCCGGTGTCGCTGGCCAACCTGCGCGGGGTGCGGGAGGTCTCCGACCGGCACGGCGTGCCGCTGGTCCTCGACGCCACGCGCGGCCTGGAGAACGCGGCGTTCGTCCGCGAGCACGAGCTGCGCGACCCGGACCGCCCGCTGGTGGACGTCCTGGCCGAACTGCTCGCCGGCGCGCGCGCCGTGACGATCGGGATGTCCAAGGACTACGGCGTCACCTCGGGCGGGCTCGTGCTCACCGACGACGACGAACTCGCCGCGACCCTGCGCGAGCAGGTCGCGCTGCGCGGCGTCGAGGCCGGCCTGGCCACCCGGCGGCTGATGACGGCCGCGCTGGCGGACACCGCCGGCGCGGAGCGGGCCGTGCTGGAGCGGATGTCGGCCGTGCGCGTCCTGTGGCAGGCGTTGGTTGACGCCGGCCTGCCGGTGGTGGGACCGGCGGGCGGGCACGCCGTGCTGCTCGACGCGGCCCGGCTCCCCGGCGCCGCCGGGCTGGAGCACCCGGTGGCGTCCGCCCTGGCGTGGGTCTTCCGGGCCACCGGCGTCCGCGCCGCCCCGCACCTCGACGGCGACTCGCTGATCCGGTTGGCCGTCCCCGTCGGCACGACCACCGCGCAGGCAGCCGAGGCGGGGGCGCGGCTGGCCGCGCTGGCGCGCTCCGGCACGACGCCCCCGGCGCTGGTGCGCGCGGCGGACGCGGGCGTCACCGGCGCGGCGGACGCCGCCTACTACCCGGCCGACCGGCTGCCCGACGACGTGCGGGAGGCGATGGACGAGGGGCACCGCCCCCTGGACGAGAACTTCGCCGTGCTCACCGGCTACCGGCCGGACGTGCGCCGCGTGCTGGTCCGGGTCGGCTCGGGCGAGGTCGAGGCGTTCACCGCCGGCTCTGGCGAGACGCTGCTGCTGATGCACCCGTTCAACATCGGGGCGGGCTTCTTCGGCCCCCAGTTCGCCGCGCTGGCCGACCGGTACCGCGTGCTGGCCGTGCACCACTCCGGTGTGGGCGCGACGACCGAGGCCACCGACATCTCGGTCGACGGCCTGGCGGACCTGTTCGCGCGCACGCTCGACGCCCTGGGCGTCGTCGGACCGGTGCACGTGGCGGGCGCGTCGTTCGGCGGCATCGTGGCGATGGCGTTCGCGCTGCGCCACCGGGCGCGCACGGCGTCGCTCACCCTGATCGGCAGCTCCTACCGGGTGGGCAACCGCGCCGGGGAGATGAACCGGCTCAGCCTGGTCGCCGACGAGGACTTCCGGCGCCTGGAGCGCAACGGCGTGACCGTCGACCGGGCCGGGTTGCAGCGGATGCTGCTGCGCTGCGAGAGCATGAGCACCCACACCGGCCTGCGCTACCTGGACGAGTTCGCCACCGACCCCGGCCTGCTGCCGCACCTGCCGGAGCTGGACGTGCCGGTGCTCCAGGTGCACGGCGCGCTGGACACGGTCATCCCGCTCAAGACCGGGCACCTGCTGCACGGCACCCTGCCCGACGTCCGCTTCCACGAGTTCCCCGACGCGGGGCACTTCCCGAGCCTGACGGCGGCCGACCGGTTCAACGCCCTGCTGGACGGGTTCCTCGCCGAGCGGTCGGCCACCGAGCGGTCCGCCACCGGGGCGACCACCGCCGGGGGTGCGCGATGAGCACCGGGACGACCACCACCACGCAGGAGTTCGTGCTCAGCCCGGCCATGTGCGGCGCCAACTCGCTGTTCGTCGGCCGGCTCGGCGACTGGACGTGGAACGCGGTCGGCGACGCGTGCGGCGTCGACGCGCTCACCGCGCGCAACGCCGACGGCGAGCCGACGTACCTGGCGTTCCAGCTGTTCGACGTGCGGGGCGCGGACCCGGCCGGCTTCACCTTCGGCGACCGGATCGACGTGCGCACCGCCGTGTTCGCCTGCGGGGCCGAGTCGGTCGCGACGCTGCACCGCGTCGCCCCGGCCGGCAGCGCGGGCGCGGCGGACCCGACCTTGGAGCCCGCCGAGTTCTTCGAGGACCGCCGCCCCGACTGCCTGTACGCGCTGAACTTCAACCGCTGGGTCTCCCGCTCCGCGCCCGGCAGCAACCGCGGCCTGGTCCGCGCCTCGCCGCCGGGGTTCACCACCGCGCACCTGCCGGAGCTGCCCCGCGAGCACTCGCCGCGGCTGGCCTGCGCCCAGGCCCGGCAGCACCTGACCCTGCGGGACGCGCCGACCTCCGGTGAGCCCGGGTTCACCGGGTTCACCACCGACTACCGCATCGACCCGACCCGCGACCTCAACGGCGTGGGCCTGGTGTACTTCGCCGCCTACTTCTCGATCGTCGACGGTGCGCTGCTGGCGGCGTGGCGCTCCGCCGGCCGCCCGGGCGCCGCGTTCCTCGCGCGGCGGACCCGCACCCGGCGGCTGTGCTACCTGAGCAACGTCGACGCCGACACCGTCCTCTCCGCCGAGGTGTCGTCGTCGCTGACCGGTTCCCCCGGCGGGCTGACGGACGAGGTGGTGGACGTGGTCCTGCGTGACAGGGAGAACGGCGCGGTGGTGGCCGTGGCCTGCCAGGAGCTGACGTGGGGTGCGGCGTGAGCGGCCGGCCGGAGGTGGAGCGCGTGGTGCGCGAGGTGATCTCGGTGATCCTGCCGGCGGCCGACCCGGCCCGGGTGGCCGCCGCCACCACCCTCAAGGAGCTGGGCGCGGACTCGGTGGACCGGGTGGAGATCGTGGTCGAGGCCATGGACCGGCTCGGCGTCGTCGCCCCCATGTCGGACTTCAGCGGCCTGCCCGACCTCGACGCCCTGGTCGACCGGCTGCTGGCGCGGAGGCCGGTGTGAGCGCCTACGGGATCGAGGCGGTCAACGCCTACCTCGGGGTCGCGTCCATCCCGGTGCCCGAGCTGTTCCGGGGCCGGGGGCTCGACCCCGCGCGGCTGGCGAACCTGATGATGTCCGAGCGCTCCATCGGCCTGCCGGTGGAGGACCCGGTCACCAACGCCGTCAACGCCGCCAAGCCGGTCGTGGACGCGCTCGACCCCGCCGAGCGCGACCGGATCGAGCTGCTGGTCACCTCGACCGAGTCCGGTGTGGACCTCAGCAAGTCGGTGGCCTCGTACGTGCACCGGCACCTCGGGCTCTCGCCGAGGTGCCGGGTGGTGGAGGTCAAGCAGGCGTGCTACGCCGCGACGGCCGCCGTGCAGCTCGCCGTGGGCTACCTCGCCTCCGGCGTGTCGCCCGGGGCGAAGGCGCTGGTGATCGCCACGGACGTGGCCCTGGTCGACGCCCGCGCCGAGTACGCCGAACCCGCCACCGGCCACGGCGCGGCGGCCGTGCTGCTCGGCGACGACCCGGCCGTGCTGGCGATGGACCTCGGCGCGTTCGGCAACCACAGCTACGAGACGCTGGACTCCGCCCGCCCGACGCCGGAGTTCGACATCGCCGACGTCGACCGGTCCCTGTTCGCCTACCTCGACTGCCTGGCCAACAGCTTCGCCGACTACGCCGACAAGGTGGAGGACGCCGACTTCGTCGACACCTTCGACCACCTCGTCATGCACACGCCGTTCGTCGGGCTGGTCAAGGCCGCGCACCGCAAGATGATGCGCGACCTGCGCCGCGCCGCGCCGGCGGAGGTCGAGGCCGACTTCGAGCGCAGGCTGCGGCCCGCGACGGCGTACGCGAGCCGCGTGGGCAACCTGTGCTCCGGCTCGGTCTACCTCGGCCTGGCCAGCGCCATCGACAACGCCGCGCTCGGCGGCGGCGTCCGGCTGGGCCTGTACTCCTACGGCTCCGGCTGCTCGGCCGAGTTCTTCAGCGGCGTCACCGACCCGCGCGCGGCGGCCACCGTGCGCGCGGGCCGCATCGCCGAACGCCTGGACGCGCGGGTCGAGCTGACCTTCGCCGAGTACGACCTGCTGCTCAAGGAGACGCTGCGCTGCCTGGTGCCGGTGCGCGACCGCGAGGTCGACCTGGCCCGGTGGGACGAGTACCTGGACCGCGTCCCCGGCCGCGAGCCGATGCTCGTGCTCAGCCACGTCGAGGACTACCACCGCCAGTACGAGTGGCGCTGACCCCCGGAGGGACACCATGACCCACGACGAGATCTTCGCGGTGGTGCGGGACAACCTGCTCACCGTGGTGCCGGACATCCCGCGCGAGCGCGTCACCATCGACGCGGCGATGTCCGACCTGGGCGCGAACAGCATCGACCGGGCCGAGGTCGTCACCATGACCATGGAGCGCCTGAACGTGGTCGTGCCGGTGATGGACTTCCAGCACGTGTCCGACATCCGCTCGCTGGTCGACCTGCTGGCGGAGCGGGTATGACCCCTCCCGGCACCCCCGTCCCGGTGATCACCGGCACGGGGGTGCGCTGCGCGGTCGCCGACGACGTGCCGACCTTCGCCGACCGGATGCGCGCGGGCGCGCGCGGAGCGGTGCGGGTCGTGGACGACCTCGACGGCCCCCGCGCGGGCGCGCCCCTGCCGCCGTTCGACCTGGCCGCCGCGCTGGTCGCGGCGCACGCCGACGACGGCGTGCGGGACCGGGCGCGGCGGGCCGCCCACCGCGCTCCGCCGGGTGTCCGGGCCGCGGTGGCCACGGTCGCGCAGGCGTGGCGGGAAGCGGCCCTGGACCGCGCCCCGCTGCCCGCCGACCGGGTCGCCGTCGTGGTCGCCGGGCACAACCTGACCGGTGGCTACGCCGACGACGTGGCGCGCAAGCTGGCCGCCGACCCGGCGTTCGTCCCCGGTCGGGCCGCCCTGCACCTGATGGACACCGACCTGCTCGGCGTGCTCACCGAGGTGTTCGCGCTGCGCGGCGAGGGGCTGACCGCCGGCGGGGCGTCCGCCAGCGGGAACGTCGCCCTGATCACCGCGTCCCGGCTGCTCGCCTGCGACGCGGCCGACGCGGTGCTCGTCGTGGGGCCGGTGGCGGACCCGTCCCGGCTGGAGCGACAGGCCCTGGTCAACCTCGGCGCGGTGGCCGCCCTGGACGAGGGGGCGGACCCGGCGGCGCTGTGCCGGCCGTTCGACCGCGGGCACCGCGGGTTCGTGCCCGGCCAGGCGTGCGCGGCCGTGGTCCTGGAGCGGCCCGGGTCCGCCGCGCGCAGGGGCGCGCCCGCACTGGCCGCCCTGGCCGGGCACGCGGCGCGCATGGCGGGCACGAGCCTCGCCCACCCGAGCGCGGACGGCCAGGTGGAGGTGGTGACCGCCGCGCTCAAGGCGGCGGGCCTCGACCCGGCGGACGTCGACTACGTCAACGCCCACGCCACCGGCACCCCGCTGGGCGACCGCACCGAGGCCGGGACCCTGCTGCGCGTGTTCGGCGACGGGCCGCGCGTCAACGCCACCAAGGCGCTGACGGGGCACTGCCTGCACGCCGCCGGGGTGCTGGAGGCGGTGGCCGTGGTCGCGCAGCTGCGCGGCGGCTTCCTGCACCCCAACCCCAACCTGCGCGACCCCGTCGAACCGGGCCTGCGCTACACCGGCGACCGGGCCGAGGAGGTGCGGGCGCGGGTCGCGCTGTCGAACGGGTTCGGGTTCGGCGGCGTCACCACGTCCCTGGTGATCACCGACCCGGAGGTGACCCGGTGACCGCGCCGTGGGTGCCCCGGGACGCCGGGGGAGCGGACGCCCGGGTCCTGCTGCTGTGCTTCGCCCACGCGGGCGGCGGCACGACCGGGTTCCGGCCGTGGCGGGAGCCGCTGGGCCCGGAGGTCGCGGTGTGGCCGGTGCTGCTGCCGGGCCGCGAGTCCCGGCTGCGCGAACCCGCGCACCGCCGGATGGCCACGCTGGTGCCCGAACTGGTGGACGCCCTCGCCCCGGCGCTGGACCGGCCGTACGCCCTGTTCGGGCACAGCACCGGCGCGGTCGTGGCCTACGAGGCGGCCCGCGCGCTGGTGGCGCGGGGCGTCGTCCCGCCGGTCCGGCTGTTCGCGTCCGGCCGCCGCGCGCCGCACCTGCCCGCCCGCCACGGGCCGCGCCACGAACTGCCCGAGGCCGCGTTCCTGGCCGCCCTCGCCGGCCTCGGCGGCACCGCTCCCGAACTGCTCGCGGAACCCGGCCTGGCGCGGCTGTTCGTGCCGGCCCTGCGCGCCGACTTCGAGCTGAACGAGACCTACGTCCCGCTGCCCGGACCGGCGCTGACCTGCCCGGTGTCGGCCATGACCGGCGACGCCGACCCGGAGGCGCACGTGGACGAGCTGGCCGCGTGGCGCGACGTCACGCGCGGCGCGTTCAGCCTCCGCACGTTCGCCGGGGACCACTTCTACCTGCGGGGCGCGCCGCCCGCGCTGATGCGGGCCGTGCGGGAGGACCTGCTGGGCCGAAGCGCTCAACAGTGCGCAGACGGGGCCCGGAACCGCGTGCCAACCTCCTGAGCGCCCCCGCAGTCGGGGGGTGCCCACCGCGCGAGGAGGACCCACCGTGGCCGACCTGGACCTGTCCCGAGTCCACCCGCTGTTCGCCCGGCAGATCGAGTGCCTGCAGAACGCGGACATCGCCGGTCTCGTCGAGACCTACCACCCCGAGGCGGTCGTGGTCCGCTTCCAGGGCGTGCTCAACGGCATCGACGAGATCCGCGAGACCTTCGGCCGGTACATGGACATCGCCGCGAGGTACGAGGAACTGCTGGAGTACACCCACACCGAGGACACCATCTTCGTGCGCGCCCACATGAGCGTGCGCGGCGAGCGCGAACTCGGCTTCGGCGCCTACGTGCTGCGCGACGGGTTGATCTGGCGGCAGGTCGCCGGGATCGAGGGCGGCATGCGGAACTGGTTCGCCGAGTCCGCCCAGGCGGCCGAATCCACCGAGACGGCGGGCTCCGCTCCCTGACCGGCACTTCGAGTAGGAGGAACATCATGGGCTTCACCGCGACCGGTGACCTGTTGCTGCGCAGTTGGGACGAGACCACGTTCTCCGAGGAGGACGGGATCAAGCTGACCCGCTCCACGATCCGCTACGTCTTCGAGGGCGACGTCGAGGGCAGTGGGCTCAAGGAGTACGTCATGGCCTACCGCAGCGACGAGTCCACGACGTTCGTCGGCCTGGAGCACGTGGTCGGTCGCATCGGCGACCGCAAGGGCACGTTCGTGCTCCACCACACCGGCGAGCTGGACGGCGAGCAGGCGACCGTCGAGTTCACGGTCGTGCCGGGCTCCGGCACCGGGGAGCTGGCCGGCCTGACCGGCAAGGGCGGCTTCGTGGCGAAGCACTCCGACAGCGGCAACGCCGCCTACCGGTTCGACTACGACTTCGAGTGACCGGGCGCGGCGGGCGTGGTCGCGCGCCACGCCCGCCCGTCCCCGTGGAGGAGAGGCACCCATGGACCCGGCTCCCGCACCCGGCGCGCCGGTGGTGGCCGAGCGCTACCCCATCCCGCGCAGCCGCCCGACGCACCCGGCGGAGGAGTACGCCGAGCTGCGCGCCCACGCCCCGATCAGCCGCTCGCGCCTGGACTTCGACGGCAGCGATGTCTGGTTGGTCACGCGGCACGCCGACGCGTGCGCGGTGCTGGCCGACCCCCGCTTCAGCTCCGACTTCTCCCGCCCCGGCTTCCCCGCCCGGATGACCGTGCGCCCGCCGGGACCCGGCACGTTCATCCGCATGGACGCCCCCGACCACACCCGGCTGCGGCGCGCGGTGCTGGAGGAGTTCCGGCCCCGGCGGGTCGAGGAGATGCGCCCGGCCATCACGACGATCGTCGACGACCTGGTGTCGGCCATGCTGGCCGGCCCGTCGCCCGCCGACCTGGTGCAGGCCCTCGCGCTGCCCCTGCCGACGCTGGTGATCTGCGAGCTGCTCGGCGTGCCCTACGACGACCGGGGCTTCTTCCAGGACCGCACCGCGGTCATCGGCGACCAGGAGGCGTCGCCCGCCGCCCGGCAGGTCGTGCGCGACGAGCTGCGCGAGTACCTGGACCGGCTGGTCACCGACAAGCACGCCGCCGGGACCGACGACCTGCTGGGCAGGATGTCGCGTGACCGGGACCGCAGCGGCCTGACCCACGACGAGGTCGTCGGCGTCGCCACCCTGCTGATGATCGCCGGGTTCGAGACCATCGCGAACCAGATCGGCGTCGGCACGCTGCTGCTGCTGACCCACCCCGACCAGTTCGCCCGGCTGCGCGCGGAACCCGGGCTCGTCGTCCCCGCGGTGGAGGAGCTGGCGCGCCACCAGACGGTCATCGACTACGGCCTGCGCCGCGTGGCCACCGAGGACGTCGTCGTCGGCGGCACGACCATCCGCGCCGGCGAGGGCGTCGTGGTGGTCCTGTCCTCGGCCAACCGCGACGCCGAGGTCTACCCCGACCCGGACCGGTTCGACATCACCCGCGACGTGCGCGGCCACCTGGCGTTCGGGTTCGGGCTGCACCAGTGCCTCGGCCAGCTGCTGGCCCGGCTCCAGCTCGGCCTGCTCTGGACGACGCTGGCGGAGCGCGCCCCGGGCCTGCGGCTCGCCGTCGACCTCGACGAGGTCCCCTTCCGAACCGACATGTTCGTCCACGGGGTGCACAGCCTCCCCGTCACCTGGTAGCACCCCGTACCCGGCAGCACCGAGGAGCACCGCCATGACCCAGGCCGAGGCGACCACCACCGCCGCCCCCACCGACCCGCCCTTCCCGTTCCCGATCACCTCCGCGCTCGACCCGTCCCCGGAGTACCGGCGGATGCGCGAGGAGCAGCCGGTGATGCGGGTGCGCCTGCCCAGCGGTGACGCGGCCTGGTTGGTGACCAGGTTCGCCGACGTGCGCGCGGTGTTCGCCGACCCGAGGTTCAGCCGCGCCGCCGCGACCCTGCCCGGCGCACCGCGCCTGATGCCCGGCGTCGAGGGCGACCCCGAGTCCATCGTCAGCAAGGAGGGCGCGGACCACGCCCGGCTGCGCCGGCTGGTCGCGCCCGCGTTCACCGCCCGCCGCATGGAGGCCATGCGCGGCCGCGTGCAGGCCACCGTGGACGACCTGCTGTCGCAGGTGGAGGCGGCCGGCCCGCCCGCGGACCTGGTGGGCCTCTACACCTCCCAGCTGCCGATCATCACCATCTGCGACCTGCTCGGGGTGCCGCGCGAGGACCGCGAGCGGTTCCGGCACTGGTCGGACGCCATGTTCCACAGCACCGCCGACAAGCTCGACGAGGCCGTCGCGGCCCGCAACGCGCTCATCGGCTACCTCGCGGCGATGGTGCAGGCCCGCCGCGCGAACCCCAGCGACGACCTGCTCGGCGTGCTCATCGCCCACCAGGACAACGACGCGCTGACCGAGCGCGAGCTGGTCTCCTTCGCGGGCGGCCTGATCGTGGCGGGCTACGAGACGACGTCGAACCGGCTCGCCAACGCCGTGCTGATCCTCCTCGGCCGGCCCGACCAGCTCGCGCTGCTGCGCGAGGACCCCAGCCGGGTCCCCGCCGCCGTGGAGGAGCTGCTGCGGTTCATCCCCGGCGGCGCGGCGGGCGGCCTGATGCGGGTCGCGACCGAGGACGTGGAGGTCGGCGGCACGCTCATCCGGGCGGGCGACGGCGTCATCGCCGTCACCAACTCCGCCAACCGCGACGACGAGGTGTGGGCCGATCCGGACCGCTTCGACATCACCCGGGCGCCCGGCCCGCACACCAGCTTCGGCCACGGCGCGCACCACTGCGTCGGCGCGCAGCTCGCCCGCATCGAGATGCAGGTCGGCCTGGGGTCGCTGTTCGCCCGGTTCCCGACGCTGCGCCTCGCGGTCGACGAGTCTGAGCTGCCGTGGCGCAAGAACGCCGTCATCCACAGCCTCCAGGGCCTGCCGGTGGAGTGGTGATGACGACCACCAGGTGGAAGGTGTCCCTCGACCAGGGCTCGTGCATCAGCTCGGGCATCTGCCAGGCGCTCGCGCCGGGGCGGTTCGAGGTGCGCGCGGGCATCCCGGCCCGGGTCGTGAGCGAGGAGGTCGACCGGGAGGACGCGCTGCTCGACGCGGCCGAGTCCTGCCCGGTCGAGGCGATCGGCCTGGTGGACGCCCGCTCCGGTGACGTGGTCTACCCGCCGGCCGACTAGACCGGGAACGCGGCGGGCACGCGGCGCCCGGGTCGGCGGGCAGGCCGCCCCGGGCACGCGGCGCCCGGGTCGGCGGGCAG